>JBJSYU010000661.1:0-6436 GCA_046089945.1 Candidatus Methylumidiphilus sp. | reverse complement strand
CTCTGTTGATGAATCTCGTCGTGCTATTCTCGTACCTGACGGCAATGGGGGAGCATGATGAAACTTCAACTCGGAGTTGACGCCACGCGGGCACTTCAAGGTGCCCGTCACAAGGTGTTCGTGGAAGGAAGCAATGATGAGGAAATTGATCCTATAGTTGTCGGAGAGCTATTGCGGCTCAACGGTCTAACGCAGATCGAAGTTAGACCGATGGGAGGTTGTGATAATGTTCGTAGTGCTGCCCAAGCATTAATTCGCCATCATCCCTCTTATTACTTCCTGATTGACCGCGACGATCAGGATCAAGAAGTCGTCGAACATTCTTGGGTGAATTTTCCTAACCCAGAAACGCATAACATGCTTATCTGGCAAAAAAGAGAATTGGAAAATTACTTTATAGATCCGGATTATATCGAGAAGTCATCATTTTTAAACGTCCCCGTAAAAAAACTGAAGGAGTATATTCTTAAGGAATGTAATCGCCGTATCTTTCTTGATGCCGCGAATTTAACGCTGCTAAAGCTTCATCGTGAGGCGAGGAAACCCTTCGCTAGTAATTTTTGTGATCCGCAGCTATTTTCCAGCAAAGCGGATGGGATGCACCAACTAGAAAGTCTTCCTGCATTCGAGAGCAAGAGTACATCTATTGCCGATCTTTTTGCGAAGGATGCAATTAGAGAGCTTTATTCCGATTTCGTTTGTGATCTCAGCGGAGGCATTCTGCCCCTTAATTACGGTTCTGGAACTTGGCTTGAACGGATGTCTGGTAAGGAGGTTTTTCGCTGCATCGCGGGGCCATGCTTTAAAGTCACCACAGCTAACGGGAGTACACTGCAAGGGAAACTCCAAAACAATGAAATAGCTAAACAGCTATTGGCACTTCCGCTTGACCAACAACCAGCGGATTTCCAGCGGCTTTGCAATTTGTTAAAGGCTCGGGTTAGTTCTAACGCCTAAGCCCGGCCCTTTCAAGGTGTCCTAAGTTAGGTAGGGTGCGCACCGCGCACCCTAACGAATGCCCGGCATTGAAAAAGGTGCGCTATGTGCACCCTACATGACTATGGTGAGCAACGCTTCAACACAATCGGTTTGCCAGATATCAAAGTGGTGGCCATCACGCACACCTAAGCGGATGAACATCTTCACATCATCTCCATGCGTGAGGCAAAGAAACATGAAATCGAATCCTTCTTTTCCCGACTCTGACGACCCTCCAGCATTCACCTTGGAAGACATGAAAAAAGCCCGTTTTAGAATAGGCTTAAAAGATGTCACGCTGGAGGAATGGCAAGCCTCCGTGCGCAAAAAGCTAAACGAACCGGTCAATCTGAATATCACTTTAGAATCCGATGTCGCGGCATGGTTCAAACAACGGGCCGAAGCCAGTGAGTTCAATAGGCTAATTAACGCCATTTTGCGGGAAGCAATACACAGCAAAGATTTTGCGGAAGTGCTGCGCAAACTTACCCATGAAGAATAGCAACAGGGTTAACCCAACTACTTGGATGAGGAAACGGCAACCATGATAGCAGCTTATCAACAAGACTTTTACGCTTGGGCCAAAGAGCAATCTTCTTTAGCTAGGTAGGGTGCGCACCGCGCACCTTAACAAATATGTCGGGCATTGACAAAATCTGCGCAATGCACCCTAGATGACTCCGGCGTGGGAGCTACCTCTCAAGTACAGCGAATCCAACACAGGATTGCCATGCAAAATCAAATCACCATCGACTGCCCGCCCGAAGTATTACTCGGCATCCACATGAATGCGGAAGGTTTCGCCGACTACTTAAAAAAACAAGCTGCCAGTAGTTTGTTCAAAGAAGGAAAGTTGTCTTCCGGCACCGCCGCCACCTGGCTAGGCATCAGTCGAATCGCGTTCCTGTCTCTGGCTTTTCAGGCGGGCGCGGTTTTGCTGGATGATTCGGCTGACGATTTGGCACGGGAAACCGCCTTGTTATGATCGTCTTTTCCAACACTACGCCGATTATTGCCTTAAGCAGCATCAGCCAATTGGATCTGCTGCCGCAAGTATTTGGGCAAATCTATTTAACGGTTGAAGTGATTGAAGAATGCGAAGCTGGCGGCGCAATAGCCGTCCCGAATTTACGCCAACTGGCCTGGGTAAAGCTAGTGCAATCAACCCCCCTTGCACATTCCAGTGTGTTGCTGGAACTGGATAAAGGCGAAAAGCACACACTCGATATGGCCAGCAAATATAAAGCGGATTGGGTGTTGATCGATGAAAAAATAGGCCGCAATGTCGCCGAATATGTTGGACTGCGTGTCATTGGCACTTTAGGTGTATTAATGAAGGCCAAACAACTAGGATTGACACCATCATTTTTAAACTGCGTCAATGCCATGCATGCCCAAGGAATTTTCTATCACCCAGCGCTGGTGGTGAAATTAGCCAAAGGGATTGGAGAGGCTTAAATGGCCTGGATGCTTGATGTTTACGAGAGATTCTTACAGTGACACAACTTCAGTCAATCACCATTAAAGGCTACAAGTCGATCCGCGAATTGGTCGATTTTGAGATACGCCCAATCAATGTGTTGATTGGGGCAAATGGGGCGGGTAAAAGTAATTTTATTGGTGCCTTTAAGTTTTTGTCCTCGCTGGTCAGGGACACGTTTCCAGTTGATGTGCAAGTATGGGGAGGGCCGGATGCTTTGTTGCATTATGGACGCAAAGTCACACCCTGTTTAGAAAGGGAGATTTGTTTTAAGGGTAGATATGCACAAAATGGCTACCAAATTACTTTAAAACCAACTAATGACAATCAATTTGTGTTTGTCGATGAAGTTCCATGGATATTCAATACAGAAAATTATAGCCGTCCATTAGGATATCCGTTAGGTTCTGGCCATAGGGTGGCTCAACTGCCGACAGACCAAGATGAACGCAGCAAAAAGGTGAGTTTTCATGTTACTCAAAAACTACAAAGTTGGCGTCAATATCACTTTCACGATACCAGTGATACCGCATTGGTAAAACGTCAGCATGCGACTAACGACACGTTAGGGTTAAAATCGGATGCTGCCAATCTTGCCGCTTGTTTACGCCACTGGCGCATTTTGTATAAATCAAATTACCAGCGCATTGTTGAAACCATACGCCTAGTTGCCCCTTTCTTTGGGGATTTTGTGTTTCGTGATGAAAAAAGCAAAACAGTGGAGCTAGAATGGCTAGAAGTTGGCGACCCAAATACTCCACGAAAAGCCGATGTCTTGTCTGACGGAACCCTGCGCTTCATCTGCTTGGTGGGTTTATTATTGCAGCCGGAAAAATTCTTGCCTGACATCGTTATAATTGACGAGCCAGAGCTAGGTCTTCATCCCTTCGCCATCAATGTTTTGGCGGCGCTAATCAAACGTGCTGCCGAGACAAAACAAGTGATTGTCAGCACACAATCCGTCGAATTGCTCAACGCTTTTGAGCCGCAAGATGTGGTAATCGTCGAGCGTGAAAATAATGCGTCTATTTTTAGGCGCTTGGATCTCGACGAGCTTAAAGACTGGATAGCGGATTATTCTCTTGGAGAACTGTGGCAACGGAATATTCTTGGCGGCAGGCCCAAGCCATGAAACGTGTCTGCATCGTTTGCGAAGGGCAGACTGAAGAACTTTTCGTCGGCAAAGTGCTGGCCCAGGCATTCTATGGCCTAGGCTTGAATTTGATACCGGAAATGATCGAAACCTCGCCCGGACATCGGGGTGGTGCTTTGTCGTATGAGCGGGTCAAAAGGCATTTGCGCAATCTGTTGCGGCAAAAGAGTGCGCCAACTGTCACGACCTTTTTTGATTTGTATCGCTTGGACAAGCGGTTTCCGGGGTTTGACGCCGCCCAGCAAGCCAACCTGCTCAGCCGTAAGCTGGACATTTTGCGCACCGAGTTAGCCAAAGAGATTATCGCCGAGGCCGAATGTGCGCCCGCTCGCTTCATTCCCCATATACAGCCCCATGAATTTGAGGCGTTGCTGTTCAGCGATGTAGCAGTATTGGTCGGCGTCGAAACCAGTTGGGCCAAGGCGAGGGAGATGTTGGCGCGTATCCGTGCGGCGGCGGAAACCCCGGAGCATATCAACGACCAGCCCGACACCAAGCCCGCCGCCCATCTTGAGCATGCATTGAGAAACCCCCGCTTCAACAAACTAGACCATGGCCCAATTGCGGCGGCTAAAATGGGTTTGCCTGTTATCGAAGCGGAATGCAAATTCTTTGCGGCGTGGATCAATCAGTTGCGGAAACTGGCAAACCCTTGAAAGGCCGTAGATGCACTGAGGGGCAAAGCGCATCACTCCCTTAAGTCGTTGCTGCTGCTGGCTATCAATACCGGTTTAAGACCGGGCGAAATTTCCTTCATAAACAGCAAACACACAGGCACCGCAACCCACCAAGACAACTCCGTATACGACCAAGACTTTCACGCCTGGACGCAGGAACAAAGGAATAAGCCAAGACTCAACCCGCAATAATAAACGCCAGCAGCAGCCCCGCAATCACATTACCGCCGATGCTGACCAACAACTCGCGGGTGAAAAATGCGCCCGGCTGCATTTTGCCGACCCTGGGGTTTTTGTGTTTTTCGGTGATTTCAATATGGCCTTCGGCGAGGTTTGTCAAAACCGTTTGCAGCAGCCGCACGACATCCGCTTCACAGTGCATGGCCGGGTGGTATTTGATGAGTATGGTGCCGGTGGTGATGTTCGGCTCGGCGTGGTAAATGCCTTTGGCGTCGGGATTTTTCAATAGGCTTTGTTTGAGCATCAGGGCATACGTCTGCTTGTGCCGGATCAACGGCACGGCAAAGCGGATGCGGTTGGGCACTTTATTATGCAGGATGGCGACACGGGATGGCGCTGTGGTTTTCATAGGCTGGGCCGGTTGCATGAGCGTTGGTGGCGGATGGCTAGGCGGGCATCGCCGGGACGGGGCGGTTGAATTTGCGCCCCGCTGCCTCAGGACACAGTTTAGCCGCATGGCGCGGCTTGCGCTTCCCCTCGGCACCAGGCAGTGTCGCAGCAGGAGCGTCCGCGACAATATCAGCAAGCTTGCCCTCCGCCCTAGGAAGCAGTTAAATATGCCGCCTCACACCCGCCAAACCGCAGAACGTCCATGCGACTGCCCATAAAAATAATCCTAGCGGCCTTGTTTGTGCTGCAATCCCTGCTGTTGGCGACGGCTTTGGCGGCGGGCGTCACCGACGGGAAAATTATTGGCGCGTGGCGATATTCCTCGGCGGATGGCGAAAGCAAAAGGACGCTGGAGTTTTTTGCCGACCATACCTGCCAAGAGCGCGCAGTTCTGGCCAATGCCGTCGCGGTGTTTAAAGGCAAATGGCGGATCAGCAATGGCAAAGTGTGGGCCACCGGGTTTATGGACGCCGCCATCATAAATTTGACTAAGCAAGCCGAATATGAATCGGCGTATGAATTATTAAATGACGGCAAGCTAAAATGGGCCAGGGGCGGGCAGTTTATCCTGTACGAAAGACTACCGTAAACCACGCCCTCCAGCCCCGGTCGAGGCGGATGGTCGCAAGCGCTGGCAAACCGCCGGCCCGCAGTGGTAAAATGCCACCCACATCAGTACCGTCGCCCCGGTAGCTCAGTTGGATAGAGCATCCCCCTCCTAAGGGGAAGGTCACACGTTCAAATCGTGTTCGGGGCACCAATAAAAACAGTAGCTTACGAAAAAACACAAAAAGCATTGTCGGGCTGTAAGTGATTCAGAAAGCAAGCCGTAGCCTTATGCCCCTTGCGCCCTCCCCGCGTTTCTTTCCTACCTTAATAGTAACCTTCATTCCAGCGCTTTTGTCCTTTTTCTTTTCCCCCTGGCTGCGCCCCCCTATGGGGGGTTGCCGTTTGTACAACCCTTTGGAAGGTGGTCTGTGTGAACCAAAGCTTGATTGATGATTTGATGCATTCAAGTTTGCACTCTCCGAAATTTCGGCTTACCTAAAGCATCCTTGCTTTTTCCATCCCCTGCCCCTGGCAAGCAATCATTGCAAGTCTGTCTCTATGTTGCAGCCAGCGGCGGGGTTGTCGCCGACGGTCAGGGGGCGGCGGGCTTAAGCTTGCCAGGCCTGGGCGGCGGCAATGGCGGCGCTAGGGTCTTCTTTGATTCGGTAAATCGCTTGCCGGGACAAGCCTAGCGCTTTGGCAATCGCGGCCACTGGCCGGCCTTCGCCAAGAAGCCTTTGCACTTCGGGAACGTCGCCAGCGGAATAGCTGGGCTTGCGGCCTAGGTATTTCCGTTCGTCGGCCTTGGCGTGGGCGATTCCCGCCCGCTGCGCCTCTTTCGTCGCCTCCGCTTGCGCCTGGGCCTGCGCCGCCATGAAGCCAATCAGCGCATCCCGTATCGCCTGCTGCATCGGGTCTTTCGTGGCACCGTCGAACACCATGGCGTTGATGACCGTGCGGACAATCACA
>JBJSYU010000660.1:0-3346 GCA_046089945.1 Candidatus Methylumidiphilus sp. | reverse complement strand
GAAAAAACCGCACCATCACCACGCCCCCAAACCCGCGCACAAGGCTGAGGTCGAGCCTGCGCCTACGCCCAAACCCATGGCGAACAAAGCCAGCCCCGCCCCGCTCAAACTGGCGGCGCACGAGGCGCGCGAGGCATATCCCGCCAAGGCCGCAAAGCCTGCCGTAGCCCACGCCAGCGCCAAGCCGACGCCCGCCGCCGCGCATCCGAAAAGCGCCGGCAAATCCGGCCATTGATGCGCCAACCCAAATAAAGCAGGCCCGCCATGAACGATTCGCAGAAGTGGCTGCTGTTCGCCAGTCTGGCCGGCCTGGGCTGGCTGGTTTATCTGCTGTCGCCGGTGTTGACGCCGTTTGTCGCCGGCGCGTTGCTGGCGTATTTGACCGACCCGTTCGCCGACCGCCTGGAGGCTTTGGGCATGAAACGGACGCCGGCGGTGATTGTGGTGTTCGCGGGCGTTTTGCTCGCCACCGCGCTGGCCTTGCTGGTGGTGCTGCCGCTGTTGGAACATCAAATCGACCGGCTGGTGGACAATTTGCCGGCCTTTGCCAACTGGCTGAAAACCAAAGCCTTGCCGCTGCTGCGGGATCGCTACGGCCTGCGCATCCAACTGAACAGCGTTGATCAAATCAGCGCGTTGCTGGGCAAATACTGGCAGCAGGCCGGCGGCATGGCGGCGACGGTGTTGGACTCGCTGTCGCGCTCCGGGCTGGTGGTGCTGTCTTGGCTGATGAATCTGCTGCTGATTCCGGTGGTGACGTTTTATCTGCTGCGCGACTGGGACGTGATGGTGGCGCAGATCCACAAACTGTTGCCGCGTCGGCTGGCGCCCACCGTGCTGCGTTTGGCGCAGGAATCCGATGAGGTGCTGAGCGCGTTTCTGCGCGGGCAGTTCACGGTGATGCTGGCCTTGGGGGCAATCTACAGCGTCGGCCTGTGGTTGGTGGGCCTGGATTTGGCCTTGCTGATTGGCATGTTCGCGGGGCTGGTGAGCTTTATCCCTTATATGGGTGCGACGGTCGGCGTCGTGTCGGCCGGCGTGGCGGCTATCGCCCAGTTTGGCGAGGTCTGGTCGCTAGTGCCAGTGCTGATTGTGTTTGGCATCGGCCAAGTATTAGAAGGCACGGTGCTGACACCCAAACTGGTTGGCGACCGTATCGGCCTGCATCCGGTGGCGGTCATCTTTGCCGTGTTGGCGGGCGGACAGTTGTTTGGCTTTTTGGGGGTATTGTTGGCTTTGCCGACGGCCTCAGTTGTCATGGTGTTGTTGCGCCATGCCCATGACATTTACTTAAACAGCCATCTGTATGCTGTGCGGGCGGACAATGCGGGGGAAGAGACAGAGGACGCTGCGGGGCGGGAGTGAAGATTCCTTGCACCGCCGGCGTCTCTGAAAACGTCGGCGGCACAAGGCGTGGCGGTAAAATCGTGGTTCAATGCGCGTAGATTTCAATCGCCACCGTTTTCCTTAAATCCATTCCCGCAAAGAAGCCCGCAAAATTCGGGGGGGACGTGCGGTCTTCTTCGTCTACGTCCCTGTAGATTTCCAGCAGAAACACGCGCCTGATTTGCCCGATATCGAACATATTGTCTTCGAGCAAATCAACGATGATATATTCTGTTTTGGCTTCGACGATCAAACTGAGCGTCTGCACATGGCTGTTGACATTGGAATCAATCAGCTTGCCGCCAGCCGTTTCGATGAGTTTGCCAATCTCGGCGATGTTGTGGTCGGCAACCGCCTGCATAGCCGGCGAAATATTGATTTCGATGACGAAATGGGCCATTTTCGTATCCTCAGCAATGTTAATGGGATAAATTCCTGGGCGCTATTGCGAAACTGTCCGCCAGCCGTCCATGGAACAAAATACTAGCAAACACCGGGATGGTTTGGGAATGGTGAATATTACCGGTTTTGACGCTGGCCGATGTGGCAAGTCGCCGCAGGCCAATCCCTAGGCAATGGCCCGCCGATTGCTTGCAACTTTGCCTGTTGCGGCCCGTCACACGCCTAGTTGCCAATTCCCCCCAACAACAGCCTAACACTCTCCCTGTGGACACCATATCAATCCGGGGTGCGCGCACCCACAACCTGAAAAACATCGACCTCGACCTGCCTAGGGACAAGCTGATTGTCATCACCGGCCTGTCCGGTTCGGGCAAGTCGTCCTTGGCCTTCGACACAATTTACGCCGAAGGCCAGCGCCGCTATGTCGAATCGCTGTCGGCCTATGCCCGGCAATTCCTGTCGGTGATGGAAAAGCCCGACGTGGACCACATCGAAGGCTTGTCGCCGGCCATTTCCATCGAGCAAAAATCCACCTCGCACAACCCGCGCTCCACGGTCGGCACCATCACCGAGATTTACGACTACCTGCGCCTGCTGTTCGCCCGCGCCGGCACGCCGCGCTGCCCGACGCACGGCATTTCGCTGGAGGCGCAGACCATCAGCCAAATGGTGGACGGCGTGTTGGAACTGCCGGAGGATTCGCGCTGGATGCTGCTGGCCCAGGTGGTCAATGAGCGCAAGGGCAGCCACTTGCAGGTGTTGGAAGATTTGCGCGGGCGCGGCTTCATCCGCGCCCGCATCGACGGCGAGGTCTACGAGCTGGACGAGCCGCCGAAGCTGGACTTGAAAAAGAAACACACGATAGAGGCGGTCATCGACCGCTTCAAAGTGCGCAGCGATTTGGCGCTGCGGCTGGCGGAATCGTTTGAGACGGCGCTGCGGCTGGCCGAGGGCTTGGCCTTGGTGGTCGGCATGGACGGCCCGGCGCAGGAAATGGTGTTCTCCGACAAATACGCCTGCCCGCATTGCGGCTACAGCTTGAGCGAACTGGAACCGCGCATTTTTTCGTTCAACAACCCCAAAGGCGCATGCCAGACCTGCGACGGCTTGGGCGTGCAGCAGTATTTCGACCCCCGGCTGATCGTGCATAGCCCGCAACTGAGTCTGGCCGGCGGGGCGGTGCGCGGCTGGGATCGGCGCAACCCGTACTATTACGCGATCATCGTCGCGCTGGCCGAGCATTACGGCTTCGACCCGGAAGAGCCGTTTGCGGATTTGCCGAAATCGATCAAAGACATGGTGTTCTATGGCAGCGGCGAAGAGGCCATCGCGTTCAAGCACCTCAGCCCGCGTGGCGGCGTCGAAGTGCGCAGGCACCCGTTCGAGGGCGTGATCCGCAACATGGAGCGGCGCTACCGTGAGACCGACTCCAACCTCGTGCGCGATGAATTGGCGAAATTCATGGCCAACAAGCCCTGTCCGGCCTGCGCCGGCACCCGGCTGAACCCAGGCGCCCGGCATGTGTTCGTCGCCGACCGCGCCTTGCCCGATTTGACCC
>JBJSYU010000659.1:0-5074 GCA_046089945.1 Candidatus Methylumidiphilus sp. | reverse complement strand
CAACAGCCAACAGCCAACAGCCAACAGCCAACAGCCAACAGCCAACAGCCAACAGCCAACAGCCAGAGCATGCGGCGGCATCGGCTAGTTCCGCACATGGGCGAATCAATTCGCCGCTACAAAACCGCCTGATTTACGGCGACAACTTACTGGCAATGGCGGCCTTGCTGGCCGGCGACGACAGCACACCTTCCTTGCGCGGCAAAATCGACCTGATTTATATCGACCCGCCGTTTGATTCCAAAGCCGATTACCGCACCAAAGTCTTGCTCCCCTCTCCCAGCGGGAGAGGGGCCGGGGGTAAGGGCAAATCTATGGAACTCGAACAAAAACCCACCGTCATCGAGCAATTCGCCTATTCCGATACTTGGGCGGACGGCACGGCTTCTTATCTGGCGATGATTACCCCACGATTGATTTTAATGCGCGAGTTATTGAGCGAAACCGGCTCGATTTATGTGCATCTGGATTGGCATGTGGGGCATTACGTTAAGATTGTTTTGGATGAGGTGCTTGGGAAGGATAACTTTGTCAATGAAATTTTTTGGAAGCGTTCTGACTCACATTCAGACTCACAAGATAAATATTCCGCAATAACCGACACTATTTTCTTTTTCTCAAAATCTGGGAATCATTATTGGAATCCGCCTTATTTGCCATTGCCGGACAAGACAATTGCCGATTGGTATAAAAACATTGACCCAGAAACAGGAAGAAGATACAACCTTGATAACTGCTCTAGTCCTAACCCACGCCCCAATATGATGTATGAATACAAAGGCGTAAGACCACCCGCAAAAGGCTGGAGATACTCTCTTGAAAGAATGCAAGAACTTGATGCTGCGGGTAGATTGCACATTACCTCAACAACGATCAAATACAAGCGGTATCTTGATGAAAGCAAGGGCGTACTTTGTTCTAATTTGTGGAATGACATTTCTCAAATCCGTGGATATGGGATTACCGATGAGAACGTTAATTATGGAACTCAGAAGCCTGAAAAACTCTTGGAAAGAATCATCAAAGCCTCCTGCCCCGAAAACGGCCTAGTCGCCGATTTCTTCGGTGGTTCCGGCACGACGGCCGCCGTTGCCGAGAAACTCGGCAGAAGCTGGATTATCTCCGATTTAGGCAAACCGGCTTGCATGATTATGCGCAAGCGTTTGATCGACCAAAACGCCAAGCCGTTTCTGTATCAAGCCATCGGCGATTACCAAGTGGAGGCAGCGAAATCGACGTTGGGGCGGCAGTATCGCATCGGTGATTTGTCGCAGATTGTGTTGTCGTTATACGGCGCGTTGCCCTTGTCGGCGGAGGAGAATCCGGGGCGGAATTTGGGGTATATGCCCACGATGGAGCGCCGACATCTTGTCGGCACTGCCGGCAGAGATGCCGGCGCTCCTGCCAAAATAGGCAGCAAGATACTGGTATTAGCCGACAGCCCTAACAAAATGACCGGCCTTGCCACGTTGAATAAAGCCATTGCGTTGCGCGAGTCGTTAATGGGCGGCTGGGATAAGGTGATTGTGTTAGGTTGGAATTTCACGCCGTCGATTGGGCATGATATTCAAGCCTTGAATGATGAACGGCTGGAGGTGTTGGTGATTCCGCCGGATTTGTTGGATCGACTCAAGAAAAAAGGCGGCGCGGAGAAACTGAAAGGTTCGGTGCGGTTTTCCAGTTTGCAGTATTTGACGATTAAGCCGGTGACGAGAATATCGCTGGGAGCGCGGGCATCTTGCCCGCAATCGGCGGGCGAGACGCCCGCGCCCCCGGAAGAAACCCTCACCATCGAACTCGACAATTACGTTTTGCTGTCGCCGGATGCGATTAACTTGGATGAGGCGAATCGGGAGAAACTACAGGCGGTGATGAATGCCGAGCCGCTGGCTTTGATTGAGTATTGGGCGGTTGACCCGGATTATGACGGCGAGGTATTCCGCTCGGTGTGGCAGGATTATCGCGGCAATACCGAAAACGATGCCGATCCGCTGCGGGTTGTCACCAAAGCCGTATTCAGCGCACCGTATAAACCGAGTATCCGCCGGGTCTGTGTGCGGGCGGTGGATGTGTTCGGTTTTGAGTCGGAAGCGGTTGAGGAGGTGCAACCATGAGCGAATTGATTTTAGCTAAACAATTGACGACCAAAACCCAGCAATATTGCATTGGCCTCGAAAGCGGTGTAGCCGATATTCTGGATTTAGTCACGCCGACCACAGCCGAGTTATTGCGATACTGGTTTCAAACCGATTATTGCGACACCCGCCGCTTTAATTTCCATCCCGGTCAACAGCAGGCTATTGTAAACACCATCGTCGCCCATGAAGTATTGAAGGTGGCGACTCTAAAAGATTTATACCAAGCAGTCGCGGCGGATGATTTGCTGGCAGGTGGGCGTTTACAAGAGGTTTCGCAAGCGAAACACGCGCATCCGAAATACTGCCTGAAAATGGCGACCGGCACCGGCAAGACGTGGGTATTGCAGGCTTTGTTGGTGTGGCAGTTGTTGAATAAAACCGCTCATCCGCAAGACGAACGCTTTACCCGGCAGTTTCTGATTGTCGTGCCGGGTTTGATTGTCTACGACCGGCTGTTGGATGCATTTTGCGGCAAGTTGCAGGGCGGGCAGCGCGATTTTTCGACTTCGGACATCGCCCGTTATGCCGAGTTGTTCATCCCGGAAGCGTATCGGCAAGCGGTGTTTGGTTTTGTGCGCGGCAATGTCTGCGGCAAAGACGAGATTGGTTTGAAAGCCACTGGCAACGGCATGATTGCGATAACCAACTGGCACTTGTTGAGCGAGGCGGATACGGCGGACGACGAGGCCGCGCTGGACACACCCGGCGCGACGCTAGACCCGAAAAAGGTGGTGGAGTCGCTGTTGCCGATCAGCCCCGGCAAGAGCCCCGGCAAGAGCGCGGGCAACAGCCTAGACACGTTGGATAAACGCTTTGCGCGTGGCGGGGTGTTGGATTTTCTGGCCGGTTTGCCGGAATTGCTGGCCTTCAACGACGAGGCGCACCATATCCACGACTTCATGCGCGATGGCGAGACAATGGAAGTGAAATGGCAAAAGAGTCTGTCGCGGATTGCGGAGCGCAAAGGGCGGCGCTTCGTGCAGGTGGATTTTACCGCCACGCCTTATAAGGATGTCGGTTCTGGCAAGACCAAGCGCAAGGTGTATTTCCCACACATCATCGTCGATTTCGATTTGAAGACGGCGATGCGGGCGGGTTTGGTGAAGTCGCTGGTACTGGATAAGCGCAAGGAGATTGGCGCATTGCCGCTGGAGTTTAGGGCCGAGCGCGATGCCGACGGCAACCCGGCGTTGGCGGAAGGCCAGCGGGTGATGTTGCGGGCGGGTTTGCAGAAGCTGAAAAAGCTGGAGGCGGATTTCGCCACGCTCGACCCGGCGCGGCATCCGAAAATGCTGGTGGTGTGCGAAGACACGACGGTTTCGCCGTTGGTGGTGAAATTTTTGCAGGATCAGGGCTTGGGCGAATACGAGGTGGTGGCAATAAATTCGGACAAAAAAGGCGAGGTGAAGCCGGATGAATGGGCGGTGGTGCGCGAACGGCTGTTTGACGTGGATCGCCACGGCGCGCCGAGGGTGATTGTCAGTGTGTTGATGCTGCGCGAAGGCTTTGACGTGAACAATATTTGCGTCATCGTGCCGCTGCGCAGTTCACAGGCGCAAATCCTGTTGGAGCAAACCATCGGGCGCGGCTTGCGTTTGATGTGGCGCGAGAACGAGTTTAACGACATCAAGCGCGAAAACCGCGAGCGGATTGGGCAGGGCCAAGAGCCGCACAGTCTGATTGATATTTTGTCGGTGGTGGAGCATCCGGCGTTCCAAGAATTTTATGACGAGCTGATGCGCGAAGGTTTGGCGGGAACCACGGACGAGGACAGTGACGGCGACAGCGCGGTGTCGGATTTGATCTCAGTCGGACTGGTGGACAATTTCGAGCCGTTTGATTTTGCGATTCCGTTCATCTTGCGCGAGGCCGACGAGAGTTTGCAAAAACCGGCGCTAAACCCGTTGGCCTTGCCGCCGTTTGCCGGCTTCACATTGGCACAGTTAAAAGATTTGCTCGGCAAAAACGACGTGTTCGCTTCGCACGATGTGCAGGCGAAAACCCGCTTCGGCGATTACCGCGTCGAAGGCGGCATCATGACGGCCAGCGGCTACAACGATTTTCTGGCGCGGCTGAGCGGGCGGCTTTCCCAAGCATTAAGCCAGCCGATTACTAGAAGCAGCAAATCGCTGAACCAACACAAATTCCCCTATCTGCAAATCAACCAGCCAGAATTGGCGGCGGGTTTGGATGCGTATATCAGGCAACGGCTGTTTGCTATGCCTTTCGTGCCATTGGAGGATGAAAACTGGCGGGTGTTGCTGCTTGACCCGGTGGCGGAACACTTGGTAAAGGTATTTGCCCACGCCTTGCTCAGCGCAGAAAGCAGCGAAACCACAGGCGAGGCTGAGGTGGTCTACCGCCGTTTGTCGGAAGTCAGCAAATTGACAATGCGCGAGGGTTCTTCGCTGCCTGTGACCAAGTGCATTTACCAGCGGCTGGCCTATCCGGCCCGCAATGGCGGTTTGGAACAGGCTTTCATCGAATGGGCGATGCGCGATGCCAGTGTCGAGGCATTCTGCAAAATCAACGAGCAAAAGCATGATTTTGCCCGCTTGCGTTATTTGAAAGATGAGGGCTTACCGGCGTTCTACTCGCCGGATTTTCTGGTGCGCATTTCGACAGCGGTGTATTGGGTCGAAAACAAAGCCCAACAGCAGACCGACCATCCTAATGTGCAGCGCAAACTCAAGGCGGCGGTGGCGTGGTGTGAGCGGGTCAACGCTTTACCCGCCGAGCAGCGCATGGGGCGGGAATGGCATTATGTGTTGCTGGGCGAATCAGCGTTTTATGAATGGCGCGACAAGCGGGCGGGATTGGCAGAGTTGCTGGATTTTGCGCGGGTGCGTGATAAACCCAAAGGGCAAACCCGGATTGACTTTTAAAATCTAGTTTGGTACGGTGAGCAGGTAGCTGTATCGTCTGCCCACGCGCTA
>JBJSYU010000658.1:0-6201 GCA_046089945.1 Candidatus Methylumidiphilus sp. | reverse complement strand
AAGACCACCACCATCGGCAAACTCGCCAATCGCTTGAAAAACCAAGGCTTAAGCGTGATGCTGGCGGCCGGCGACACCTTCCGCGCCGCCGCCGTCGAGCAATTGCAGACCTGGGGCGAGCGCAACGGCATCCACGTTGTTTCGCAAGGCTCCGGCGCGGACTCGGCCTCGGTGATTTTCGACGGCGTCAAAGCCGCGCAGTCGCGCGGCATCGACGTACTCATCGCCGACACCGCCGGCCGGCTGCACACCAAATCCAACCTGATGGACGAATTGACCAAGATCAAGCGCATCATGGGCAAGCTCGACCCCGCCGCCCCGCACGAAGTCCTGCTGGTGCTGGACGCAGGCACCGGCCAAAACGCCCTGAGCCAAGCCAAAATCTTCAACGAAGCCGTGGGATTGACCGGCTTGGCCGTGACCAAGCTCGACGGCACCGCCAAAGGCGGCGTGGTGTTCGCCCTCGCCAAGCAATTCGGCATCCCCATACGCTATATCGGCGTCGGCGAGAGTATCGAAGACTTGCAGGATTTTGACGCGAAGAAGTTTATTGATGCTTTGTTTGCGGAGTAATCCGAGTGGCCTACAGTGACTTCGACTTGAAAAAAGCCCGCGCCGCTTTCGCGTTGGACATTGTCGAGACGGAGAATGTGTTTGCCCACGCCCAGCCGGTCGCCATTAGCCCATTGTTGGCGGAAATATTGCGGCAAAACGTGCCGTTGGCGTTGGCGATTGGCACAGAAAAAGCCAGTTCTGAATTGATTATCGTCAATTTTTTTCTGGAGTTGAAGCGGCGCTGCCGCATCAGTTTTTTTTCAGGGATTGATTTCACCGTGGACAAAGAAAAAGGGCTGAATGGGTTTTGTGACTTTATTGTCAGCCAGTCGCCGGAGCAGTTGTTTTTGGATGCGCCCATATTGTCCGTGGTCGAAGCCAAAAACGAGCGCATTGCCACCGGCTTAGGCCAGTGTGTCGCGGAAATGGTGGCGGCGAGGATGTACAACGAACGGGAAGGCAAAGTCCTGCCCGCGATGTATGGCGCAGTCACCACCGGCCAAGCTTGGAAATTCCTGAAGCTGCAAGGTGGCACGGTTTATATTGACGTTGTTGATTATTATATCGACAACCCGGACAAAATATTGGGGATTTTGATGGAGATGGTTACGCCTGCTTTATAACTTGTAAGGGCAGATTATGTTGGGGACATTTTTGGCAAATCACTCAGCGCAAAACAAGCGCCCGGCAGCAGGGCGCAATCCCGCCCCGCAAATCGCCGGTCTGTTGGCGGTTGGCATGGGTTGTTCCGCCCTGCCCGCGTCAGCCGACATTCCGTCCAACATCGCTGGTTTGAAGGCCGACCAAGCCAGCCTGCTGTCCGCGTTCAAGCATGCCTGCCCGCAGGCCGCAGGCGCTCTGGCGCTGCGCTGCCAGCAATTGCAGGCGCTGAATCCGGCCCAGCAAAAACAGGCGATTATCAGCCTGACGCCTTACCAATTCCTGCCGCAGACCGGCATGCCGATCAGGCTGTGGCCTAAGCAGGTTTATGACCACTCCAAGCAGCGGCTGGTCGAAGGGTATGCCCCCGATGCTGCGGCCAGCGGCGGCGGTTCCGGCGGCGACACGTTCCGTGACGGGCCGTTGAGCCTGATGTTCCAAGCCAAGTATCAGGCGGGCGGCAAGCACCTGCCGGTCGGCGGCTTCAACGCCGACGCCTATGAACTGACCTTGGGCGGGGATTACCGCCTCAGCGACGAACTCGTGGTGGGCGCGGCGTTTGCCTATAACCACACCGAAACCATCATGAACCAAGACGCCGGGTCGATGCGCTCGAATATCTATCGGGTGATGCTGTTCGGGGATTATTATTTGCCGAATGAGATGTATGTCAACTGGCTGGGCATTTACACCGATTACGACAATGATATCCAGCGCCGTTATGGCTACAGCGGTTTTGTCGGCAGCGCTTCCAGCAACCCGGACACGCGACTGTTTGGGTTGAATGCCACGGTGGGCAAGAACTTTAATTTTGATGAATGGCAGCTCGATCCGTTTGTGCGCCTGGAGTATGCGAATTTGCAGGTGGACGCTTACCGCGAACAGGCCGGCCAGGGTTTGGCCTACGAGGCCAGCGCACAAACCGACGAGTCGTTGATTAGCGTCGGCGGTTTGCAGCTTAGCCGCGTGTTTAGCCTGTCTTGGGGTATTTTGACGCCGTCGCTGCGCTTTGAATATGAACACCAGTTTTTGAACGACAACCGCAGGTTCGGGTTAAGGCTGGCGGATGCGCCCGCTGGGACGGGGCTGTTTTTTCTGAACACCGGCAACCCTGACCGGGACTATTGCAATCTGGGCGGGTCTGTCGCTTTCGGCTGGGCAGGCGGGGTATCGGCGTTCCTGCATTATGAAACCCGGCTGGGGCAATCCAACCTCAGCAGCCAGATTGTGGAATTGGGGCTGCGCGTCCCATTCTGAATCAACGTATTGTCGGTGATGCCGGGCAATACCCTGCCGTTTCCCCTTTTGTCCAACCACCACCATTATCCAACACACGCCATGAGCCTGATAAAACGCCTGCACCACGCCTCTTTAGTGGCTTCCGACCTCGCGGCTTCCCGCGCCTTTTATGAGGGCGTGTTGGAACTGTCGGTCAACCCCTCGCGCCCCGCCTTCAATTATGACGGGGTTTGGTACGACATCGGCGAGCAGATGATCCATTTGCTGGTCGTGCCTAACCCGGACGCGGGCATCGTCCGCCCCGCGCACGGCGGCATCGACCGCCACACCGCGCTGATTGTGGAGAATCTGGATGAATTAGTGGCCCGGCTGGACAGCGCCGGCGTGGCTTACAGCGTCAGCAAATCCGGCCGCCGGGCCTTGTTTTGCCGCGACCCAGATGACAATGCGTTGGAGTTTATCGAAGTGAAGCCCGTGGGCTGAAGTCCGTAGCGCGGGGAGCGCCGCCGCGGCTTTACGGATTGGCCGTCAGGAAGGCTGGCAACAGGATATTTTTGCGGTCTTGCGGCTGGGCCTTGTCTGCGGCGGCTTGGCCGGGCAAGGTCATTTCGTAGGGGATGACGGCGCCGACGCCATGGGTTTTGGTGTAAACCCGCCACCAGGCGTTGGCGTCGTTGAGCCGCAAGTCCCGCAGCGCGGCATGGCGGTACAAGGTTTCCAACTCTTGCATGATGTCTATTGCGCGCTTGCCGTAGGCTTGGGCTTCAAAAGTCCATGGCCCGTGTGTGTTGGTCGCCGTGAGCATGCCTATCGCCGCGTCCAGCTCCATGTCGCGCATGACCAGCAGGGGCCTTAACGCGCCAGGGGCCGGGCCGTCCGCCATGGCGTAATAAACCTCGCCGGTGCAGCTTTCGCCGGTCAGCCGGAAATGCCTGATATCCAGCATGTAGAGCAGGCTAAACAGCTTGACGGGGTTGTCGCGGGAAATTTCGGCAAACCGATGCGCGGCTTGCACGAGCCGCTCATGATCGAGGGTTCTGTGGGGATTCTGTTGCATGGATGTTCTCCGGTATGGCATGGGCATTGGCTTGCCGAGCCTGTTGACTGAATCAAGCTTGGGGAACTCCTGTGACCAGCCCTTCTGGAACAAGCAATAAACGGGCCGATTGCCTTGCGTTGTCGTCGGACACCCGTTACAGCGGGCGCAATTGTGTCCAAAACCTGGCGGGATGCCGCACCGGCGGGCTTTTTTCAGTCGGCGACAAGGGGGCTGCTGCGTGCGCCTATTGCTCAGGGGCGGCGGACGAGGAATGTTGCGGCGGAAAAATTCCTAAATCGCCTCCCATCCTGGTGCGCAAAGCGCAGAACGGTGCGGTTTTTTTCTTAGAGAAGTCCACGCGGTAGGGGCATCACTGCTCCGCAATCTGCGTATTGCTGATGGGCGGTGGTATTATTGACGATATTCACCGCCAACCGCTCGGCGATTGCCGTATAGCTCAGCGCACCGACGGAAGTAGCGAGTTATCGGCTGGCGTATACGGGGGCGGGCGGGGTCAGCAGCGTCCGCAAGCGCTCCGTATTGACCGGCTGTTCTCCAAAGCCATGAGGTTCAGCGTGGACGCCACTGCTTTGCGGCGGTAAGCCGCCCGCAGTGTCTGCGCGTCCCCGTGGCGAGTCCGCCATTCTTGCAGGTGATGCTCCGATTGTTGAATCCGCTGTGGGGCCATGGGCTTTATCTGATGGCTCTTTCATTTTGACGAAAGGCAGCCGGATTGGATTTAACACCGGAGGCTTGCAGGACGACGTGGGCTTGTTCCAGTTCGCGGGGCATCCGTAGGCGAATGAGGATATCCACTGCGCATTCGGCTAGAACTGAGGAACCGGCGCATCGTCGCTGAGCCTCCCCGCCAAGATTCCGCCTAGCGCCGCCCGATCTTGCTTTCTTCGCCGCGCATGATGCGTTGGATATTGCCTTTGTGTCGCCAGATCAGTAGGGCGCTCATTAGCGCTGAGGCGGCGACAAGCGGCGGCGAGCCTAGCGCAAACCAAACATAGGCCGGGGCCAAGGCGGCGGCGACCAGCGCGGACAGCGAGGAAATCCGCGTGATGAAAGCGACGGCTATCCACGTTAGCATCACGGCCAAGCCAACCTGCCAAGAATAGCCATAGAAAACGCCTGCGGCCGTGGCCACCCCCTTGCCGCACTTGAAGCCAAAAAACAGCGGGTAGAGGTGTCCGACAAACGCGGCCAAGCCCACAGATGCCAGCATGTCTGGCGGCATATCCAAGGCTTGGGCAATCAGCAAAGGCGCCAGCCCCTTCGCCATGTCGCCCACAAGCGTCAGCACGGCCGCTTTTTTTCCGCCCAAGCGCAGCACATTGGTGGCCCCTGGATTTTTCGAGCCTTCTTCGCGCGGGTCAGGAAGACCCATGACGCGGCTCGTGATCACCGCGCTGGAAAGCGAGCCAAGAAGATATGCGATAGGCACCAGCAGCCATTGCCACATGTGAGTTTTCCCGTGAGGTTGATGTTGTATGGCCGGCCTGGGTTGTGGTATGTAGCTATGTTTTCACTACAGCAGACCGGATTGACTATGGACATTATATTTCTGCGTGGCCTGCAGATCGAGACCATCGTTGGCATTTATGACTGGGAGCGCATCACTCGCAGGACTGTCGTGCTTGATTTGGAAATGGCCACGGACAACCGCAGGGCGGCCGCTTCCGATGCCATTGAGGACGCCTTGGACTATAGCGCGGTATCCCGGCGCGTGGTGGCTTTTGTGGAGGGCAGCAGTTTTTTCCTGGTGGAAACCTTGGCGGAAAAAATATGCGAGATCATCCTGGACGAGTTCAAGGTGGATTGGGTGAGGCTGAGCCTCAATAAAAAGGGCGCAATCCAAGGCGCCACGGATGTGGGCGTCATCATCGAGCGCGGGATGGGTATGGGTTCCGGCAATGGCTGAGGTGTTTCTGAGCTTGGGCAGCAACATTGACCGGGAAATGCATATTTCCACGGCCTTGCGCGAATTAAGCGCCCTGTTCGGCCAGTTGACCGTGTCCAGCATTTATGAGAGCGAGGCGGTGGGTTTTGACGGCGATCCGTTTTTTAACGTGGCCGTGAAGTTCCAATCTGTGTTGCCTGTCGCGGAAATCGCCCGAATGTTGCGGGACGTTGAAATAGCGCATGGGCGCACTGCGGAAAGCCGCAAGTTTGAGCCGCGCGGTTTAGACATTGACTTGCTGCTTTACGGCGAGCAGATAATCAGGGAGGGAGGGATTAGGCTTCCAAGGGAAGATATTGGTGGGTTAGCCTTTGTGCTGGAGCCGTTGGCTGAAATTGCGCCTGAGGCAAAACATCCTGTTTTAGGACTCAGCTTTGCAAGTTTGTGGGCCAGTTTTGATAGACGCCATGTCCGGCAGAGAAAATCCGATATTCAGATTTAAGTTTAAAACTGCTGCCGAAAATCCCTAGGTGTGGCAAGCGTGAAAGCACCGAACACTCGGGTTCACGCCTGCCACGTCGCGGAGCTTAGTCTTTTTTTTCTTGGTCGTCTGCGAAGACCCAGCGGATGAAGAAGACACCAATCGCGATGATGGCGATGGTGACAACAATCCCCGTAGGGGTTCTCATCTTTTCAACTAAATCGAGAATGGCTCCCATTTCTTGACCTACCTTAGCGTAATTGATTTAAAAGGCGTTTGAATAGAGATGCAGAGTTCATCTGTCTACCTGCTATCACAGCG
>JBJSYU010000657.1:0-7509 GCA_046089945.1 Candidatus Methylumidiphilus sp. | reverse complement strand
CCTTGAAGAGGCTCTGCAAAGTTGCGAAACCGCCTTGCAGGCTGCGCCCAACTTCGTCGATGCGTTGAACACCCGCGGTATCGCCCTGCATCGCCTGAACCGC
Organism: Candidatus Methylumidiphilus sp.; assembly: GCA_046089945.1. GTDB lineage: Bacteria > Pseudomonadota > Gammaproteobacteria > Methylococcales > Methylococcaceae > Methylumidiphilus. The sequence continues at coordinate 7,406 of JBJSYU010000657.1, read as the reverse complement.
CGCGAAGAAGCCTTGGCCTGCTACGACTTGGCGTTGCGGACGCAGCCCGGCCATGCCGAAACACTCACCAACCGCGGCCACACGCTGCGGGCGATGCAGCGCCTGGACGACGCGCTGGCCTGCTACGGCCAAGCTTTGCGCGTCAAACCGAACGACGTTGAACTGCTGGCGCATCAAGGCGGCGCACTGCTGGCGCTCAAGCGTCCCCAGGAAGCCTTGGCGAGCTACGCCCAAGCCCTGCAATTGCAGCCTAGCCATGTCGGCTCGCTCAATGGCGCGGGCATCGCGCTGCACCACCTGAAACGCTTGCCCGAAGCCCTCGCCAGCTACACCCGCGCCTTGCAGATCGAGCCAGGCAACATCGAGTCGTTGAATGGCCAAGGCGTCGTGCTGCACAAGCTGAGGCGCCGGGAGGAAGCGCTGGCCAGCTATGAGCGGGCTTTGCAGATCCGGCCGGGCTGCGCGGAAACCATCAACCACCGGGGCATTGCCCTGCACGAGCTAAACCGCATCGGCGAAGCACTGGACTGTTATGCGGAAGCGCTGCGGATCATGCCCGACTATGTCGAGGCGCACTGCAACCGAGGCGTTGCGCTGCACAACCTGAACCGCCCCGAAGAGGCGCTGGAGTCCTATTTCCAAGCTTTGCGACTCCAGCCAGACTCCCCGGACGCCCACTGGAATGAGGGGCTGGCCTATCTGCTGATGGGCGATCTTGGCCGGGGCTGGCAACAATACGAGTGGCGCTGGCAAGCGGACGGTTTTCCGTCCCCCAAGCGCGATTTCACGCAGCCTCTGTGGCTGGGGCAAGAATCCTTGCGCGGCAAGACCATCCTGCTGCACGCCGAGCAGGGCTTGGGCGACACCCTACAGTTTTGCCGCTATGTCCAACTCGTCGCCGCGCTGTGCGAAAACGTGCTGCTGGAGGTGCATCCGCCGCTCAAAGCGTTGCTTTCCCAACTGCCGGGGGTCGGCCAAGTCATTGCGAAGGGCGAGCCTTTGCCGGATTTTGACTGCCACTGCCCGTTGCTCAGCTTGCCGCTGGCCTTCAACACCACGCTGGACACCATTCCCACGCCCAGCCAATACCTGTGCGCCGAGCCGGCCCGGATAGACGCCTGGCGGGCCAAGCTGGGCGCAGAACGCCGCCCGCCGCGGATCGGGCTGGCTTGGTCGGGCAGCACCGGCCACACGAACGACCACAACCGCTCCATACCCCTTGCCGACATGTTCGGCGCGCTGGCCCCGGCCGGCCAAGCCCAGTGGATCAGCATACAAAAGGAAGTGCGCGCGGCGGACGAGCCAGTTTTGCAGGCGCACCCGGAGATTGCCCATTACGGCGAAGACTTGACCGATTTCGGCGAGACAGCGGCGCTGATTGCCAATTTGGACTGGGTGATATCGGTGGACACCTCGGTCGCCCATTTGGCGGCCGCGATGGGCAAGCCGGTGTGGCTGCTGTTGCCGTTTTCGCCCGACTGGCGCTGGCTGCTGGATCGCACCGACAGCCCTTGGTATCCCGGCATGCGCCTGTTCCGCCAGTCGGCCATCGGCGATTGGGGCAGCGTCCTCGCTGAGGTGGCCGCACACGTTGCGCCCGCAACCGAATGACCGGCCACAAAAAAGCCGCCCAAGGCAAGATGCCTAGGGCGGCTTTTCAGGGGGCGCTCAGTCCACGTGGCTGAGCCAATCGCCCAAGTCGGCGCGGCGGCCATAGACATAATCGAAATACAGCGACTGCAACTGCGTGGTGACCGGCCCGCGCCCGCCGCCGCCGATGGCGCGGCCGTCCAACTCGCGGATTGGCGTCACTTCCGCCGCCGTGCCGGTGAAGAAGGCTTCGTCGGCGACATACACTTCGTCGCGGGTGATGCGCTTTTCCGCGACCTCCAAGCCTTGGCTGCGGGCAATCGTCATGATCGTCTCGCGGGTGATGCCTTCCAGCGCCGAAGTCAAATCGGGCGTGTACAGCTTGCCCTTGCGCACGATGAAGATATTCTCGCCGCTGCCTTCCGCGACATAGCCCTCATGATCCAGCAGCAGCGCCTCGTCGCAGCCGCAGGCCACCGCCTCCTGCACCGCTAGGATCGAGTTGACGTAGTTGCCGTTGGCCTTGGCCTTGCACATCAGGCTGTTGACATGGTTGCGCGTGTACGAGGAGGTGCGGACTTTGATGCCGCTCTTGATGCCCTCCTCGCCCAGGTAACTGTTCCATTCCCAGGCGGCGACCATGACATGCACCTGGAGCTTGGCCGCATGCAGGCCCATGCCCTCGGAACCGTAAAAACACATCGGCCGCATGTAGGCGCTCGGCAGATTGTTGCGCTTGACCGCCTCGCGTTGCGCCTGGTCCAGCGTGTCCTTATCGAACGGCATTTTCATGTTCATGATGTGCGCCGAGCGGAACAGCCGGTCGGTGTGTTCGCGCAGGCGGAAAATCGCGGCGCCCCGGTCGGTCTGGTAGGCCCGCACCCCCTCGAACACGCCGCAGCCGTAATGCAGGGTGTGGGTCAACACATGGGTCTTGGCTTCGCGCCAAGGCAACCACTCGCCATCCAACCAGATGACGCCATCTCTGTCGTCCATCGTCATCGCTACTCTCCGCTTCGTGTGTGTGAATTTAAGGCTTGCGAGCCGGGTCGCTCCATGATTTCACGCCATATCGCCTGGACGCGGGAACGCAGCTCGGCAAACTCGACCGTCGGCGCCAGCGCGGGCTGTTCCAACAGCGCTGCCCGGTGTGTCCATTCGCGGTACAGACAATAGGCTTGTCGCAACGTCGCCGCGTCTTCCGCCGTCAGGAATCCCGTGTCCCGCAGCATATCCAGCAAGCGGACGACATCCGTCCACTGCGACAGGCAAGCATGCCCATGGGCGCCGGATAAAACGCCGAATTGTACTATAAACTCGATATCCGCAATACCGCCGCAGGCTTGCTTCAGGTCAAACTGCCCCGGCGCTTTCGCCTCCAAGGTTTCCCGCATCTTCTCGCGCATCTGCCGCACTTCGCCGCGCAGAGCCTCGGTCTCGCGGACTTGCCCCAACGCGCGGGCGCGGATATCGGCGAAGCCCTCGCCCACCTGAGGATCGCCGGCGACAAAACGGGCGCGCACCAAAGCCTGCTGCTCCCATGTCCAGGCGCTTTCCATTTGGTAGGTCTCATAAGCGTCCAAGCTGCTGACCAGCAGGCCGGAATTGCCGCTGGGCCTAAGGCGCAGGTCGATTTCGTAAAGGGTGCCCGACAGAATCTGCGTGGCCATCAGCGTGACCATGCGCTTGACGACGCGGGCATAAAACTGGGCGCTGGGAATCGGGCTGGGGCCGTCGGTCAGCGCCGTGTCGGCCACGCCGCCATACAAGAACACCAAATCCAAGTCAGAGGCGTAACTCAACTCCCAGCCGCCCATCTTGCCGTAAGCGACCACGCAAAGCCCGTTGATCGGCCCAGCGCCGGGCGGCGCGCCGTGGCGCAGCGCCGTCAGCCGCCACGCCTGCGCCAACACCGCCTCTACCAAAGTTTCCGCCAGCCACGTCAGATAATCGCTAACCACCATGATCGATATCACGCCAGCAATATCGGCGGCGGCGATCCGCAACACATGAGCCTGCTTGAATTGGCGCAATGCGGTCATCAATTGCTCCATGTCATCCAAGTCCACGTCGCGCAGGCAACACCTCATGTCCTCGCGCAACTGCTCCCGGCTTAACGGCGCGTACAAGCTGCGCGGATCAAGCAATTCGTCCAACAGCAAGGGATAGCGGGCAATATAGTTGACGACCCATGAACTAGCCGCCGCCAGCTTCACCAATTGCGACAAAGCCAACGGGTGTTCCGCGAGCAGCGTGAAATAGACATTGCGCCCGGCGATGGCTTCCAACAGCTTGAGTATCCGGGCCAAAGCCTCGGCGGCATTGTCCAGCCCGCCGACCGCCCGCAACAGCAGCGGCAAGATGCGGTTCAACTCCTCAGCGCCTTTTGCCGTCATGCGCCGGATTGCGTGGGACTCCTGAAAATCCACCCAGACCGGCAGCAGCGCCTCCGGCTCCGGATAACCCATCTCCGCCAACAGCGCCGGCATGGACGCCGGATCGGCGCCGACCCAATCCATCGCCTCCTCGCCCACCCCAGCGACAGTCTGCGGGGATTCGATTACTTGGCCGAAAATCCCATGCACCAGTGCGCGCACCTCATCCAATTTGGCCTTAAACGCAGCCCAATCGGCGAAGCCCAGCGCATAAGCCAAGCTCTGCCGCTGACCAGGATCGACGGGAAGGTCATGGGTTTGCCGGTCGGCATATTGCTGAATGCGGTTTTCAACCAGCCGCAGGAAACGGTAAGCCCCTTTCAGCTTGGCGACCAGATCTTCCGGCAAATGGCCCAACTCGCCCAGTAACCCCAGCACATCCAGAATGCCGCGCACACGCAGGCGCTTGTCCTGTCCACCGCGTATAAGCTGAAACGCTTGGCCGATGAATTCGATTTCACGGATTCCGCCGGGGCCAAGCTTGACATTATCCAAGCGGTCTTTGCGCCGCAATTCCAAGGTAATCTTTGCTTTTAGCTCGCGCAGTTCACCGAAGGCGCGAAAATCCAGATAGCGCCGGTATATAAATGGCGTCAGAATCGCCTGCAAACGCTCTCCCGCCACAAAATCCCCGGCCACCACCCGCGCCTTAACCATCGCGTAACGTTCCCATTCCCGTGCCTGGCCATGGTAATACAGCTCCATGCCCTCAAAATTCGCCACCAATGGCCCGCTGTCGCCAAACGGACGCAGGCGCGTGTCCACGCGGAACACGAACCCATCCTCCGTTACGGCATCCAATGCCTTAACCAGCGCACGCGCCAAACGGGTATAAAATTCCCCGTAGCTGGTCGCCTTCCTGTCCGTCAACACGCCATCATTCTCATAAGAAAAAATGAGGTCGATATCGGACGAATAATTCAACTCCCACGCGCCCAATTTGCCCATACCCAACACTACTAGGCGCTGTGGCTCGCCCTGCGCGTTTAATGGCGTACCGCGTAACTGGCAAGCTTGGCGGAATAAATATTCTAGAGATTCACCTATGCAGGCCTCCGCAAGGCGGGTAAGATCCGCCAGCGTTTCCTCAAGCTCCGCCCAAGCGGCAATATCGCGCCAAGCTATCCTGAGCATTTCCCGATTGCGGAAATGACGCAACACGACCGTCAACTCGACTTCTGACTGTACGGAAGACAATAATGTGCGCAGTGTGCGCTGAAAATAGTCGTCCGAGGTGCAGTTAAAAAGATGGCCATCGGCCAACATGGCCTTAAACGCCTCCGGGCGACGTAGGCACAATCCGGCCACAAATGGGCTGACTGCCCAGACCTTGCCTACAGACGACTCAAAAGTAAAGCTCTGGGCTGGGTCGGCAAAACTCAGCGCGGCGGCATGTCCGGCAAAATCTTCCCATAGCCGCACGACATTCTCGCGCAGTCCGGCAGGGATATCCCCGAACAAATCATTCATTTAAGGTTTGCAGATATTGGGATGGAGGCGGTTTTCCAGATTGCTTGAGGATAAAACCGCCCTTCAGACACATTGCTATTCACTAGCCGGCTAGCCGGACAGGCGCAGTGCCCGGCTAGGCTCGATGGTTTACTTTTTGCTGTTGCGCTCGTTAACCTCTTTAATCACCACGTCAGACACATTTTTCGGGCATGGCATATAGTGCGAGAATTCCATCGAAAATTGCCCCCGCCCGGAAGTCATGGTGCGCAACTGACCAATATAGCCAAACATTTCACTGAGCGGCACTTCCGATTTAATGCGCACACCCGTTACGCCGGCATCTTGGGACTTGATCATGCCGCGGCGGCGGTTCAGGTCACCGATCACATCGCCGACATGCGCCTCCGGTGTGAACGTATCCACTTTCATGATAGGCTCCATCAGCTGCGGTGCCGCCTTTGGGATTGACTGGCGGAAAGCCGCCTTGGCAGCGATTTCAAAAGCAATCGAAGAAGAGTCCACGGCATGGAAACCACCGTCAGTCAGGATGACTTTAAAATCTAAACAGGGAAAACCTGCCAGCACACCCTTGTCCAGCATGCTTTTGAAACCCTTTTCAACAGCCGGCCAAAACTCTCTAGGCACGTTACCGCCAGTGACCGCTGACTCGAAAATAAATCCGGTGCCGGGCTCACCTGGTTCGATAATATAATTGATCTTGCCATATTGGCCTGATCCGCCCGACTGTTTCTTGTGAGTATACTCGTCCTCAACACGCTTGGTAATGGTTTCGCGGTAGGCGACCTGTGGCTTACCAACGAGAACTTCAACACCATGCGTGCGCTTTAGGATATCCACCTTGATGTCCAAGTGCAACTCACCCATGCCCTTCAAAATAGTCTCACCGCTTTCCTGGTCGGTCTCGACATGGAAGGACGGATCTTCCTGCACCATTTTGCCTAAAGCGACCCCCATCTTTTCGTTCGAACCCTTATCCTTGGGCGCAATTGCCAGCGAAATGACCGGATCGGGAAACACCATCGGCTCAAGAGTGGCGGGGGTTTCTGGATCACACAGAGTATGTCCAGTCTGAACATTCTTCATGCCTAGCACTGCGACAATGTCACCCGCTTGGGCTGAATCAATTTCCGCACGCGAATTCGCATGCATCTCAACAATGCGCCCGATGCGCTCAGTTTTTCCCGTGAAAGTGTTCAACACCATCGTGCCTTTCTCCAGCGTGCCAGAATATATCCGCAAGAAAGTCAGTGCGCCGAAGCGGTCATCCATAATCTTGAACGCCAATGCACGCAGTGGTTTACTGGCATCGACGATGGCGTATTCCCCTGTTGGATTGCCTTCCAAGTCCACCTCGGGTTGAGGCTTAACTTCCATCGGATTAGGCAGATAATCCACCACCGCATCCAAAACCAACTGAACCCCCTTATTTTTAAATGAGGAGCCGCAATAGGTCGGAAAAAAATCCATGTTGATGGTGCCTTTGCGTATACAGCGCTTGAGTGTATCTACATCAGGTTCTTCGCCTTCGAGATACTTTTCCATGACTTCGTCGTCTTGATCTACCACATTTTCGATTAGCTGCTCGCGCCAAGACTCAACGTCGGCAACCATATCGGCAGGCACATCCTTTATATCATAGTTCAATGGGTCGCCAGAACTGTCCCATACCCAAGCTTTGCGGGTCAGCAAATCGACAACGCCAACGAACTCATCTTCACGACCGATTGGCAAGGTCATTACAAGCGGTGTAGCACCTAACACCTCTTTGATTTGTTTGACTACACGGTAAAAATCAGCACCCGTGCGGTCTAACTTGTTGACGTAAATGACGCGGGAAACCTTGGAATCATTGGCATATCGCCAATTGGTCTCAGATTGTGGCTCGACACCGCCAGATCCACAAACCCC
>JBJSYU010000656.1:0-6121 GCA_046089945.1 Candidatus Methylumidiphilus sp. | reverse complement strand
CCCGGCCGTCGCCTCGTACTCGCCGCTGTTGGTGTTGCTTGGCATCGCGCTGGCCGGCTGGGTCTGCCACCGTCTGCTGCACCGGCGTGGTGGCTTGGATGCTCGCCGCGCCGAACCTTGGGACTGCGGCTTTGGCGGGCTGGACGCCCGCATGCAATACACCGGCACCGCGTTCAGCATGCCGATTCGCCGCGTGTTCGCCCCGGTGTTTGACGCCGAGGAGACCATCGCCGAGAAAACGGCCGGCCCGAATAGCTGGCAAACCACGGCGCTGAATTACCAACTGCATGTCGCCGACAAGTCTTGGAATTATTTCTACGCCCCGGCGGCGCGGCTGGTGTTCTGGCTGTCGCGCGGTGTCGGGCGGCTGCAAACCGGCAATATCCGCACCTATCTGGCCTATTCGTTTTTCACCTTGTTGATCTTGCTGTGGGGGATCAGTTAATGGCTTGGCTGCTCGCGCTGCTGCAAACGTTGTTGTTCGTCGCCGCCGCGCCGCTGCTGGCCGGCTGGCTGAAAAAAATCAAATGCCGGCTGCAAAACCGCCGCGCCCCGTCGCTGTTCCAGCCCTACCGCGATTTGCGCAAGCTCTGGCGCAAGGAGCCGGTGGTCGCGCATTCGGCCTCGTGGATTTTCACCGCCACGCCCTACATTTTGCTGTCCACCACGGTGCTGACGGCGTCGATTGTGCCGCTGATTGCGGTCAACCTGCCGACCGCGAAAATCGCCGATGTCGTCGTGTTGATCGGCTTTTTCGCGCTGGGCCGGTTTTTCCTGGTGCTGGCCGGCATGGACATTGGCACGGCGTTCGGCGGCATGGGTTCGTCGCGGGAAATGATGGTGTCCTCGCTGGCCGAGCCGGCGATGCTGATGGCGGTGTTCACGCTGGCGATGAGCGCCTCCACCACCAACCTGTCGGAGGCGATGAATTACGTGCTGAACAATGGCTTGGTGCTGCGGCCCTCGTTTGTGTTAGCCATGCTGGGGCTGATGCTGGTGGCCGTCGCCGAAACCGGGCGGATTCCGGTGGACAACCCGTCCACGCACTTGGAACTGACGATGATCCACGAGGCGATGATTTTGGAATACAGCGGCCGCCATCTCGGCATGATCGAATGGGCCAGCCAAATCAAGCTGATGATTTACGGCGTGTTGATCGCCAATGTCTTCTTCCCCTGGGGCATCGCGCAGGATTTCAGCCTGGAGTCGCTGGGCATCGGCGTGTTGGCGCTGGCGTTGAAGCTGGCGGTGCTGACGTTGATGTTGAGCCTGTCGGAGGCGCTGCTGGCGAAGATGCGGGTGTTCCGCGTGCAGGAGTTTTTGAGCTTCGCCTATTTGTTAAGCCTGCTGGGCATGCTCAGCCACATCATTTTGGAGGTACACCGCTGATGGCGATTACCGATTTAAGCCATTACCAGCAAGGCATCTTGCTGTTGGCCGCATTGATTCTGCTGACCTCGTTCCTGATGCTGGGGCAATCGCGGCTGCTGCGGCTGGTGTTCATCTTCGCCGTGCAAGGCGTGTTGCTGGCGACGACCACCGCGCTGGTGGCGAACGTGTTGGACTTCCCGCATCTGTACATCTCGGCGGCGCTGAGCCTGGGGCTGAAAGGCATTTTGATTCCGGTGATGCTGCACCGGCTGGTGGTGCGGCTGGGCCTGCACCGTGACATGGAAACCCTGCAAAACCCGGCGCGGATCATGATGGCCGGCACCGGCCTCGTGGTGTTCAGCTATTACGTCTGCCTGCCCATCGTCAAACTGTCGCCGCTGATTACCTTGAACACCATCGCCATCAGCATGGCCGTGGTGCTGCTTGGCATGTTGTTGATGATTACCCGGCGGCAAGCCGTCGCGCATGTCGTCGGCTTCATGTCGATTGAAAACGGCCTGTTCTTCGCCGCTGTGGTGTCCACCTACGGGATGCCGATGGTGGTCGAACTCGGCATCGCCTTTGACGTGCTGGTCGCCGCCGTGCTGTTTGGCGTGTTCTTCTTCCATATCCGCTCCAGCATCGATTCGCTGGACGTGGATCAATTGAACCGGCTCAGCGAGGCGGAAAAATGATCGCAGTCTATTTGTTGCTGCTGGTGCCTTTGCTGGGCATGGCGGCGCTGGCCTTTGCCCGCGACAGCCACCAGGCCGGCCGCATCAACGTCCGCTTCAACGCCATCGCGCTAGGCGCGGCGCTGTGGCTGGCCGGCGGGGTGCTGGTCAATGGGCCGCTGCTGTCGCCCAACCTGATGCTGTACGTCGATTCCTTCAATGTCTATTTGATCGCGCTGACCGCCTTCGTCGGCCTGACCACCTCGATTTTCTCCGGGCCGTACATGGCCCACGAGCAGGAAATCGGCCGCATCGGCAAGAAGCGCCTGCGCCTGTACTACACCATGTACCAAGGCTTCATGCTGGCGATGTATCTGGTGCTGACCGCCAACAACATGGGCGTGATGTGGGTGGCGATGGAAGGCGCGACGCTGGCGACGGTGCTGTTGGTCAGCTTGTACCGGACGCCGGAATCGGTCGAAGCGGCGTGGAAATATTTCATCCTCTGCGGCGTCGGCATCGCCCAAGCGCTGTTTGGCACCGTGCTGCTGTATTTCGCCGCCGAACAAGTGCATGGGCTAGGCGACAACGCGCTGCTGTGGACGGTGCTGTACGCACACGCCGGCGCGTTGAACCCCGGCGTGATGAGCATCGCCTTTGTGTTCCTGCTGGTCGGCTACGGCACCAAGATTGGTCTAGTGCCGCTGCACAACTGGTTGCCCGACGCCCATTCCGAAGGCCCGACGCCGATGTCGGCGATTCTCTCCGGCCTGCTGTTGAACGACGCGCTGTACGCCGTGGTGCGCTGCAAAATGCTGGTGGACGGCTCGCTGGGCAACCATCAGGCCGGCAATTTGATGATGGGCTTTGGCCTGCTGTCGTTTCTGGTCGCCGCGCTGTTCCTGCACCGGCAAAACGACATCAAGCGGCTGTTCAGCTATTCCTCGATTGAACACATGGGCCTGATGACCTTCGCGTTCGGCGTTGGCGGGCCGTGGGCGACGTTCGCCGCGCTGTTCCATATGACCACGCACTCGCTGACCAAATCGGCGATTTTCGTCACCGTCGGCCATGCCGCGCAATTGGCGAAAACCCAGCAAATCCGCAAAATCCGCGGCCTCATCAACACCCAGCCCACTATCGGCTGGGGCTTGCTGATCGGCACCATCGCCATCGCCGGCTTCCCGCCGTTTGGCGTGTTCGCCAGCGAATTTCTGGTGCTGGTCGCCACCATGCGCGACTACCCCTGGCTGACGCCGCTGCTGCTGGTGGGCGTCGGCATCGCCTTCGCCGGGCTGTTCCGCAACATCCAGCCGATGGTGTTCGGCGACGCGCCAGAAGGCCAGCGGGCCATCAACGCCAAACTCTGGCCGGTGATGCTGCACCTCGCCATCGTGCTGGGCCTGGGGCTTTCGATCCCGGCGTTTTTGGGCAACTGGTTCAACCAGGCGACACACTTGATTTCCGGGCAGTTTCCGCTATGAACGACATTTCAACCGACCCTATCGAGCCGACGCAAGCCTACCGCAGCGGCTTGGCCGACTGGCAAATCGAGGCGCAGCCCATCAACCCCAGCCCGCTGCCGCCCGCCGAACTGCTGCACCTCAAGCCCGAAGGCTGGGGCAAGGCGGCGGAATTGGCGCGGGATTTGGGCTGGCGCTGGGTGGCCGGCTGGGCCGAGGACGCCGTGGTGCATTTGACCGTCAACACCTGCCTGGAAACGCAGGGCGTCTATCTGGTCTTGCGCACGCGCGTGGACAACCACCGCCCCGCCCTGCCTTCGCAGACGCCGTATTTTGTCGCCGCCGCCCGGCCCGAACGTCACAGCCAAGACCTGTTCGGGCTGGAATTCACCGGCCACCCCGACCCGTGCCGCTGGAAGCGCCACCAAGCTTGGGGGCAGGCCGACACGCCCTTGCGCAAAAACTTTCCGGCGGCAGGCCACCCGGCGGCGCAAACCCCGCCGGACAACAGCTACCCGTTTTTCAAAGCGCAAGGCCATGCCGTCTACGAAATCCCGGTCGGCCCGGTGCATGCCGGCATCATCGAACCCGGCCATTTCCGCTTTCAAGCCGTCGGCGAAACCGTGCTGCACTTGGAAGAGCGCCTAGGCTATGTCCACAAAGGCATCGAAAAAATCGCCGAAGGCCGCAACCCGCAAGGCTTGGCGCGGCTGGCCGGGCGGGTGTCCGGCGACACCACGGTCGGCCACAGCTACGCCGCCTGTTTGGCGATGGAACGCGCCGCCGGCCTGAGCATCCCGCCGCGCGCCGAATTCCTGCGCGGCCTCCTCGCCGAGCGCGAGCGCGTCGCCAATCACCTGTGGGACATGGCGGCGATTTGCAACGATGTCGCCTTCACCTTCGCCTATTACCAATTCGGCCGGCTGCGCGAATTGTGGCTGCGCGACAACCAAACCTGCTTCGGCCACCGCCTGCTGATGGATCGCATCATCCCCGGCGGCGTCAGCGCCGACCTCGACGCCGACGCCATCACGCGCATGCGCAAAACCATCGCTTATGTGCGCAAGGAACTGAGCGATTTAATCACCATCATCGACGCCAATTCCTCGCTGGAAGACCGCCTCCTCGCCGCCGGCCTGTTGACGGCGGCCGACGCGCAGGTTCTAGGCGCGTTGGGTTTTGTCGGCCGTGCCAGCGGCCAGCGCTTCGACGTGCGCCACCACGCGCCTTATCCGCCGTATGACCAGCTCACCGTGAAAGTGCCGCTGGAAGACCAAGGCGATATCGCCTCACGGTTTTGGGTGCGCTACAAAGAAACTCGGGTGGCGCTGCGATTGCTGGAAGTCATGCTGGAGAAACTGCCCGACGGGCCGATTGCCGCGCCTTGGCAAAACCCCGCCGTCGGCGCGGAAGGCTTGGGGCTGGTGGAAAGCTGGCGCGGCGAGATACTCTGCCATGTGCGCTTCGCCGCCGATGGCCTAATTGCCCGCTATTACCCCAGAGACCCCAGCCTCGTCAACTGGCCGGCCTTGGAGAAACTCACGCTCGGCAATATCGTCCCCGATTTTCCAGTGTGCAACAAATCGGTGAATGGCTCGTATTCGGGCAATGATCTATGACACTTCGTCATGCCGGCCGGACGCCGGAATCCAGCGTCCAAGGATGGCAAACCTGCCGACTGAACAATGCTTGGTGACACTATCAAATGGAAAGGCCCGCCAATCCACCTAATGCAGATTGAGACAACCGATGCTAAACCTCTACCGCAAAATCCTCACCACCGGGGTATTGACCGAGAAATATCAGCGCCCGCCGCGCAGCCCGGATATCGAAACCACCGGCACCCAACTCAAAGCCGCAATCGACAAACGCTTTGCCGGTAGCCTAGCCATCCGCCAAGTGGACGCCGGTTCCTGCAACGGCTGCGAACTGGAAATCCACGCGCTGAATAACGTCTATTACGACATTGAACGCTTCGGCGTGCATTTCGTCGCCTCGCCGCGCCATGCCGATGTGTTATTAGTCACCGGCCCAGTGTCGCGGCATATGGAAGCCGCGCTGCGGCGGACATACGAAGCCACCGCCAACCCAAAATGGGTCATCGCCGTCGGTGATTGCGGCGCCTGCGGCGGCGAATTCGGCGAATCCTACGCCAGTTGCGGCGCCGTCGCCAATGTTATCCCAGTAGACGCGACGATACCCGGCTGTCCACCCACGCCCTTGGATTTAATGCGCGGGATATTGGGTTTGGTGGGGCGGTAAGAAGGCGTAGCGTCGGCATTTGCGTAGCGCCGGCATCCCTGCCGGCTTCTATATCGTTTCCTGGTTCCCAAGCTACGCTTGGGAACCCAGTCTTGGAAGTTCTGCTTCCCGATGGCTTTGTCTTGGAGTCCAAAGCAAGCTTTGGACTCCAACATTTTGCTTAGGCTAATGGCTTTGGGCCTGCGGCCCCGCCGCAATGTTTAGACTTGGCGTGTAAGGGGAGATTTTTGATTGTCACCAGAACAACATCGGTTTTGGAGAAATACTCCCCCTTGAAAAGCAACGGTGCTTCCAGATGTTTGGCTAAGGCATAAGAAAAACGGAGGTGGGTTTAATTGATTTATGGCATTC
>JBJSYU010000655.1:0-4992 GCA_046089945.1 Candidatus Methylumidiphilus sp. | reverse complement strand
CCGCTCCGGCGAACTGCCCTGGCTGCGCCCGGACGCCAAGAGCCAAGTCACCGTCCGCTATGTGGACGGCAAGCCGGACTCCATCGACACCGTCGTGCTGTCCACCCAACACGCCCCGGAAATCGACCTGCCGCAAATCCGCGAAGCGGTCATTGAACTCATCATCAAGCCGCTGCTGCCGCCGGAACTGGTCAAGGGCGAGATCAAATACTTGGTCAACCCGACCGGTCGTTTCGTCGTCGGCGGCCCGCAGGGCGACTGCGGCCTGACCGGCCGCAAGATCATCGTGGACACCTACGGCGGCGCGGCCCCGCACGGCGGCGGCGCGTTCTCCGGCAAAGACCCGTCCAAGGTTGACCGCTCGGCCGCCTACGCCGGTCGCTACGTGGCGAAGAACATCGTCGCCGCCGGCTTGGCCTCCAAGTGCCAGATCCAAATCTCCTACGCCATCGGCGTGTCGAAGCCGACTTCCGTCATGGTCGAAACCTACGGCACCGGCAAAATCAGCGACGAAGCCATCACCGACTTGGTTCTGCGCCATTTCGACCTGCGCCCGAAAGGCATCGTCAACATGCTCGACCTGCTGCGCCCGATCTACCAGAAAACCGCCTACTACGGCCATTTCGGCCGCGAAGAGCCGGAATTCACCTGGGAAAAGACCGACAAGGCCGAAGCCCTGCGCGCCGACGCCGGGCTGTAAACCCCCCGCAACCGGCCCGCGTTTAGGGCCTTAAGTTGCAACGAAAAACGGGCAGCAATGCCCGTTTTTTTGTTTTCCCACTGTTTCAGATGTAAGGCATCCCACATGACCGACAATACCCTGACGGCAACCTTATTGCTGTCCTGCCCGGACAAGCGCGGCTTAGTCGCCCGCATTGCGCATTTTATTTTCGAGCGCGGCGGCAATATCCTTGATTTGGACGAACATGTGGACGCCGCGCAAAGCCTGTTTTTCCTGCGGGTGACTTGGGACATGCGCGATTTCAGCATAGGCGCGGAGGCCGTGGCCGATGCGTTTGCGCCGCTGGCGAAGGAATTTCAAGGGCAGTGGATGCTGAAAATCAACACCGCCCATAACCGCCGCCGACTGGCTGTATTCGTCTCCAAATACGACCATTGCCTGCAAGAGATACTCTGGCGGCATGGCTTGGGCGAGTTTGACGCCGAACTGGCGCTGATTGTCTCCAATCATCCCGATTTGGGGTATTTGGCGGAACGCCATGGCGTGCCGTTCCATGTGTTTGCCGTCAACAAAGACAACAAGCCGGAACAAGAACGCAAGGAATTGGAATTGCTGAAAGCGGAAAACATCGACACGATTATACTGGCCCGTTACATGCAAGTATTGTCGTCGAATTTTGTGCAAGCATACCCGCATCGCATCGTCAACATCCACCATTCATTCTTGCCCGCCTTCATTGGCGGCAATCCCTATAAACAAGCTTACGAGCGCGGCGTCAAAATCATCGGCGCCACCAGCCATTATGTCACCGACGCGCTGGACGAAGGCCCAATCATCGAGCAAGACATCATCCGCATATCCCATAAAGATTCCCTAGAAGACCTCATCCGCAAAGGCCGCGACCTAGAGCGCCTCGTGCTGGCCCGCGCCCTGCGCCTGCACTTGCAAGACCGGATATTGGTTTATGGCAATAAGACGGTGGTGTTTGATTGAGTGTGCAAGGGGCTACGCACTGCGTCAGCCCCATAAATCCGCCAACGCAAACGCAACCGCATCAAACGG
Source organism: Candidatus Methylumidiphilus sp. (assembly GCA_046089945.1). Taxonomy (GTDB): domain Bacteria; phylum Pseudomonadota; class Gammaproteobacteria; order Methylococcales; family Methylococcaceae; genus Methylumidiphilus. The sequence continues at coordinate 3,248 of JBJSYU010000655.1, read as the reverse complement.
CGGGACGGCCACGCGGTCGTCATCTTGCAATGCGGCAATCAACAGCCAACCCTCGTCGCGCCGCGCAAAAGCCTCCAGGGTTTGCGCGAGCGGATCGACAATCCACACATAGGCGACGCCATAGCGGGCATATAGGGGCAGTTTTTCCACGCGGTCTTTCTTCGCGGTGCTAGGCGACAAAATCTCACACACCCAATCAGGCACCACCTCAAACCGATGGTCGTCCGGCACCATGCTCTCGCGCCGCCACCCGGCCAAATCCGGCACCGCCACCTCGATATCGCGGACAAAATGCACTTCCGGCTCCGGGATTATCCACCAACCGCCCGGCCCACCCCGGCCAAAGTCAAACGGCGCAATCAAATTACCGCCCAAACCCCGCTCCGCCAACCCATGCCGCCCCTTCGGACGCGGTTGCGCATACAGCTTGCCATTCAGTATCTCACCCGTGACATGCGCCGGCAAAGCTGACAACTGTTCATATAGGCTTAGATTCAATACTGCGTTCATTAGGGCTAATCTCTTTTGATTGTCAGGCAGGCTCTAGGGCATTTTGGCGAAGCATGCGCTGCGTTTTCATGCCCGCGCCATGAAGTTTTTCACAGCCTCTAAATCTTCCTGAACAGTGTCATCATCCATGTGAAAGCCAGTGCCAAAATGCTCCTGCAAGCGATACAAACAAGCGTCGAAACTCAAATCAGCCAAAGCTGCTGCCTTGGAAAAGCTGATTCTACGGGCATGATACAGGCTGGCGGCAAGAAAAAAGCTGGCGGCTTCAGTGCCGAAAGGCTCCAGTATTTCATCGAATTCTTGCTTTAGTTGTAGGTGCATGGTTAGTGGCCTTTTTGATATTGTTTTCTGTGTTGATAATACTCTATGGTCGATGGTTAGCTCTATATGATGCGCTGATTAAGGAAGCGTCCTAATTGCGCAAGTAGCGAACGATTTTGACGGTGTTGTTTTAGCAAGTCTTCGTCTAATGTGAGCAACTCAAGCCTATGGACATGTGCTGTGGCCAAAATGACAGCATCAGGCAGTTTCAGCTTGCAACGACTCCGTAAGATGATGGTGCTTGCTGCAATTTTCGGCGTAATAGGAAAATAGCGCAGTTTCCCCAAAAGTGAGGCAATCACTTTTTCCTCTTCGGGGGTAATCGCTGTAAACCCCAAAGATTCCATCCGACTTATAGAACTGAACCCATACCAGCGCGAATCTGCTCCTCGTTGTTTGATGTTGTCAATAACGTCAGGTTGCCCTTTTGCTAGACCCAGAATATAATTTGTGTCAAGCAGGAATTTAGTGCTATTCATCGCGCTGCTTCCGTTGCCAATCCACCAAGTTGCCATTAAAGTTTTCTGAGTCTCGCAAAGCATCTTTGAAACTCAATAGGTCAGTTTTTTGAGGTGCGTCGGATGATGCGAGCAAATCGACTGGATATGTATAGTTACGCTTATCGTAAAGCAATATAGTGGAGTACGAAAGAACTGAATTGCGGTAGCGACTTAAAAAATGTTGATGAGAGTACCAAAAGCCAATTACGCCAAAACCGAAAAACACAGCCCTGCAAATTTTTTGTGGCTGCGTTAAACATGGCTGCATTGAGTTGCAGCCAAACAAATTAAAAAAGTTAAGACAACTAATTGCAAAGCACATAGAGAACGCTACCGCGAGGGCACCAGACATATGAATCTCTGCCTTTAGTTTTGTTATCCTGCTGCCTGCTGATGGTGCATTTAGTTTAATATAGTCATGACGCAGAACAAATTCGTATTTATTTGTTTCTGTGGTTTCAAAAAACATACCGCTATGTTTAAATTTCTTAGCAAGAAATGAGCATATTGCCGACCACAGCCCATAAAACAAAACAGATGCAGTGTAAAACGTGACAATTGTTATGGAAAAAACAAAAAACATATTGTCTTTTGGAAGAAGATCGGATGCCTTTTCTAAAATACAATCAATGCCAATCGAATTGTTGCCTAAAAATGCCAGATAAAATGACCAAATAATGGCAAATCCTGGAAGGATTCTTGCTATCAAATCAAAAAACATTTGCGGGATGATTGATGCAATTGCCGACCCTGTCTTCTCTATTGATGCCACTGATTTGTCAACTGATTCAATATCCACAAAGTCACCATCTAGTGTTAAAGTGGCAGGGGTGGGCTTCGCCCTGCCACGTTGTTATCTGCTAAATCAAAACGCTGAGTTCAAAAATGATTAGTTTTGCAACTATCATTCTCTTACAAGCCTCAACCCGTAAACTTAACCCCTTTCTTCCCAGCAATCCGCAAGCGCAAGGCATTGAGTTTGATGAACCCTTCGGCGTCTTTTTGGTTATACGCGCCTTTGTCGTCTTCAAAGGTGGCGATGTTCATGTCGAATAGGCTGTTGGTTGCGGATTTGCGGCCGACGACGCTGACTGAGCCTTTGTATAGCTTGACGCGCACGAAGCCGTTGACGTTGACTTGTGAGGCGTCGATCATTTGTTGCAGCATCAGGCGTTCGGGACTCCACCAATAGCCGTTGTAGATGAGGCTGGCGTAGCGCGGCATGAGGTCGTCTTTTAAATGGGCGACTTCACGGTCTAGGGTTAGGGATTCGATGGCGCGGTGGGCTTTCAGCATAATCGTGCCGCCGGGGGTTTCGTAGCAGCCGCGTGATTTCATGCCGACATAGCGGTTTTCGACGATATCCAAGCGGCCTACGCCGTTCGCGCCGCCGAGTTGGTTGAGTTTCTTCAATACTTGCGCCGGGCTTAAGCGTTCGCCGTCGATGCTGACGATATCGCCTTGTTCATACCCCAGTTCGACATACGTGGCTTGGTCGGGGGCGGCTTCGGGGGATACTGTCCAGCGCCACATGTCTTCTTCGGCTTCTGTCCATGGGTCTTCCAACACGCGGCCTTCGTAGGAGATGTGCAGCAGGTTGGCGTCCATGGAATACGGCGAGGATTTGCCGACTTTCATTTCGATGGGGATATTGTGTTGTTCGGCGTAGGCCAACAGGGTTTCGCGGGAGGTCAGATCCCATTCGCGCCACGGCGCAATCACTTTGATGTCGGGTTTCAGCGCGTAGGCGCCGAGTTCAAAGCGCACTTGGTCGTTGCCTTTGCCGGTGGCACCGTGGGCGACCGCATCTGCCTTTTCCTTGCGGGCGATGTCGATCATGGCCTTGGCAATGAGCGGCCGGGCGATGCTGGTACCGAGGAAATACTGGCTCTCGTAAATCGCCCCGGCCTGCATCAT
>JBJSYU010000654.1:0-3844 GCA_046089945.1 Candidatus Methylumidiphilus sp. | reverse complement strand
GCCACCAGCTACAGCCTGAACAAAGCCGCCATCGCGCAGACCGAGGCGCAGATCGCCCGCTACCGCGCCATTCCCCCTGCCGCCGGTGACTCGCTGTCGCAATTCAAGATGCTCGGCGCCAAGCTCGATGTGCTGCTCGGTGTGCGTGACCTGTGGGCGAACACGGGGTTGTTGGCGCATTTTGGCCTATGGCAAGGCGGCAAATTGCAGGCCGGGGCGGAAGACGCCTACGGCCAGTTGGCGCAAGATTATTTCCAGCCCGCCCTCGTCAACCGCCTGCGCGAGCGCATGCAAGGGCCGGAAGGCGGCAAGCCGGAAGTGCTGTACCAATTGCTGCGCGTTTACTTGATGTTCGGCCAGCCGGACAAGCTGGAGCCGAAAGTCGCCATGGCGGTGATCCGAACCGATTGGGAGCGCGGTTTCGCCATCGAGCCGGAGACGCTGACCGGCCTGACCGTGCATTTGCAAAACCTGCTGGCGGCCGCGCCGCTGCGGCCCACCCAACTCGACGAGGCGTTCATCACGTCGATGCGGGCCAGACTGACGCAAGTGCGGCAAGACCAGCAATGCTATGAGCGCTTCAAGGCCGAGGCGGTGCTGGATCACAGCCACGACTTCAATGTGGGCGAGGCGCTCAAGCCGAACGGCGCCAAGGCGTTTGCCTTCGCCGACGGCCGCGAAATTAGCACGGTGGTCGTGCCGGGGCTGTTCACCGCCTGGGGCTATGGCGAGTTTTTTCTGAAAAAAAGTCTGGCGTCGGCGAAAGACTGCCTGCAACAAAACTGGGTGTTGGGCAACCCGGCGTCCTCAGCTGACCCGCGTGAGATCGAGCGCCTGCACGACGGCCTGAAAGCCTTGTATTTGGGCGAATATCAGCAGCAATGGTCGGCGTTGCTGGCCGGCCTCAAGCTGCGCCCGGCGCAAAACATGAAGCAGACTGTGGATATGCTGGACATGTTGTCGCGGCCCGATTCGCCGGTGCGCCTGTTGCTGTTGGCGCTGGAAAAAAACACCGCGCTGTCGAAAGTGTCCGCCGCCGTCGCTGATTTAGCCACGCAAGCGGCCACTGCCGCCAATCTGGCCCCGGACGAGCAGACCAAAAAACTCATGGGTTCGGGGGCGGCCGTGGCGGGTTTCGGCGGCGGCGGGGCGGGCGACAGCTTGCGTCGGCTGGAAAGCTATTTCGAGGGCTTCAACACGCTGGTGCGCGGCGAGCCGCCGCCGCTGGACGCCACCTTGGCCAAGGCCAAAGAGTTGCGCGATTACTTCATGCAGACCGGCGGCAACCCGGCGCAAGCCGCCGCCAGCCAAATCGGCGGCGGCATGGACGTGGCCGGCGCAGCCAAGATGGAGTTTGCCCGCCTGCCTGAGCCGGTGAAAAGCTGGCTGCTGTCGTTGACCGGTGCCGGCGTCAGCCAAACCCTGTCCGGCGCGAAAGGCGCGTTGAACAGCAAACTGGCGGCGGCGGGCATTGGCGGGGGCGGGGGCGGGGGCGGGGGCGGAGGCGCTGGCGGCGGCGACAGTGGCGCAGCCAAAGGCGCGGTCGACGCGGCCGGCGGTGGCTCCCAATGCAAACGGGCGTTCGCCGGCCGTTATCCGTTCGCCAAAGGCAGCGGGCAAGACGCGCCGCTTTTGGACTTCGCCAAGTTTTTCGCGCCGAATGGCGTCTTTGACCAGTTTTTCCAGGCCAATCTGAAAGAGTTTGTCGAAACCGGCGCGTCGCAATGGCGGCCCAAGTCCGCCGACGGCCAATCGATGGGGCTGTCGCAAGCCGCCATCAGCGAATTCCAACGCGCCGCGAAAATCCGCGACGCTTTTTTTATTGGCGGCGGGCAGTCGCCGCAGGTGCAGTTTGATATCAAGCCGGTGGACTTGGACGCCAGGGTGGACAGCTTCAAGCTGATTGTCGAAGGCCAGGAAATCGCCTACCGCCGGGGCGCGGAGCAGGCGTCCCGATTGCAATGGCCGGGGCCAGCACCGGGTTCGGGCGCGCGCATCGTCTTTGAGACCGCCGACAAGCGCCAAGCCGCCCGCGGCAAAGACGGGCCTTGGGCGCTGTTCCGCCTGCTCGACGAGTCCGGCCTGCGCCGGGCCGGGGCGGCCGAGCAATACACCGCCACATTCCAGGCGGAAGGCTTCACCGCCCGCTATGAAATCCGTCCGCTGAGCGTGAGCAATCCTTTGAGCCTTGCGGATTTGCAAAACTTCCACTGCCCGGAGTCGCTATGAACGACGCATTGCCACCTGGAATGTACGGCAAACTGCCCGCCGTGGGCGATTTTGTCAGCCGCCGCCTGCCCAAGCCTTTTGTCGATGTCTGGGACGGCTGGCTGCAAAGCGGCTTGACGGCCAGCCGGGAACAACTGGGCGATGAGTGGCTGGACATTTACCTGACCAGCCCGATTTGGCGCTTTGGCCTCAGCCCCGGCGTCTGCGGGGATTGCGCCTGGGCGGGGGTGTTGATGCCCAGCGTCGATAAAGTCGGGCGCTATTTTCCGCTGACCTTGGCCGCGCCCTTGACCGAGCCGGAAAGCCTGCCCCATCTGTTTGGCGCGGATGGCGGAGCTTGGTTCGAGGCGCTGGAACAAATGGCGCTGGACTGCTTGGAAGACGGGTTGAGCTTGGAAGAACTAGACGGGCGGCTGCAATCCCATTGGCCGCCTAGTCTGTCGTCCGCCGCCGCGCTGAGCGGCCCGGCTGGCGCAGACCGGCCCGGCAAGTTTGCCTGCCGCGTCGCCATGGACGATCTGGTGCAGATGCCGCAAGCGTTTTGCGGCCTGAGCTTAGGCATTTTGGCCCGGTTTCTGCCCCTGCACAGTCTGTGGGCCAGCGCAGGTTCCGAGCGCATTGGCGCGTCATTGCTGGCCTGCGAAGGTTTGCCGCCAGTGGATGCGTTTGCCGCTTTGCTGACCGGCGATTGGGAGCGGCGCGGCTGGGCCATGCAAACCCTGGCGCTGCCGACCCAGGGCGCGACGGCGGAAACCGTCAACGCCCCGCCGCCGCCGGCCGCCGAGCCGGTGTTCTACGACGATCCCGACCCGACCAGACGCCCGCGCATCAACACCGCCCCGCAGCCGTCGGCCGCCGATCCGGTGTTCTACCACGATCCCGACCCGACCACACACCCGCGCATCACCGCCCCGCCGCCGCGTTGGCTTTGGCGTTCCTGGGGCATCAGCGTGGTCGGCAAGCGCCGCACGCTGAACGAAGACAATATGATCCTGCGCAATGACGCCGGCTTGTGGGCGGTCGCCGACGGCATGGGCGGGCATATGGCCGGCGATGTCGCCAGCCAAGCCATCGTCGATGGCTTGGCCGAAATCCAGCCATCGCCCCATTTGGCGGATTTTGCCGAACAAGTCGGGCAATGCCTGCAACAGGTGAACAGCCAGCTTTGCCGCCTAGCCGAACAGGAAGAGGCGGAGGGCCAGATCATCGGCAGCACCGTCGTCGCGTTGCTGGCCAGCGGCAACCGCTGCCTGTTCCAGTGGGCCGGGGACAGCCGCTTGTACCGGTTCCGAGACGGCGCGCTTGCACAACTGAGCCGCGACCATTCCCTGCTCAGCGAGATGAGCCTGCAAGGCTTGCTTAGCCCCGAAGAACTGGCCGACCCAGGGCGTTGCGACATCATCACCCGCGCAGTCGGCGCCGACGAGGCTTTGAACCTTGAGCAGGGCGAATGCGAGGCGCAGCCCGGCGACCTGTTCCTGCTGTGCAGCGACGGTTTGGACAAGGAATTGAGCCGGGAAGACATCGAGGCGGTTTTTCGGCGGCACGGACTGGAGGACGTGGCGAGGATTTTGATCGAGCAGGCCGAAGAGCGTGGGGCGAGGGATAACGTGAC
>JBJSYU010000653.1:0-6695 GCA_046089945.1 Candidatus Methylumidiphilus sp. | reverse complement strand
CCCACCGGTGATGCTGTTCCCAAAATTAGGCCTCTACGCCATCACCGCAGAATCGCCTGCCTCGCCCGAACAGCTTGCCAACCAAGTCCGCGCAGCCCTGCGCGGCGGGGCAAAAGTAATCCAATACCGTGCCAAATCCAGCGCCGACCGCCACGCCGAGGCCAGTTTGGTTTTGGCCGAATGCCGCGCCGCGCAGGTGCCTTTAATCATCAACGACGACATCGGGCTGGCTTTGGCGGTCGGCGCGGACGGCGTGCATTTGGGCAAGGACGACGGCACGGCGGCGCAGGCCCGGCAAGTGCTGGGCGCCAGCGCCATCATCGGCGTGTCGTGCTACGACTCGCTGGAGCGGGCGCGGGCGGCGCAGGCGGAGGGCGCGGATTATGTCGCGTTTGGCCGGTTTTTCCCTTCCGCCAGCAAGCCGCATGCGCCCTGCGCCCGGCTGGAGACCTTGGCCCTGGCCCGGCGCGCGCTGACGCTCCCCATCGTCGCCATCGGCGGCATCACGCCGGATAACGGCGGGGCGTTATTGCAGGCCGGGGCGGATGTTCTGGCGGTGATTGACGGCGTGTTTGGCCGGGGCGATGCGGAAGCCGCCGCTTTGGCGTTCCAACCCTTGTTCGGCTGAGCGTTTCCGGCCCGGTTGCCGCATTTGTGGGCAATGCCCGCATCCTAAGCAAAGACAGCGTTTCCAATAACTACCCCGCCCCCGCAAGCGTTGAGCCTAGCCCCTAGCGGGGGCTATAATCCCGCCTCCCGGCCCCGTCGGCCCCTTACGGTACAGGAAACCATCCATGCCAGAAGCCCATTCCCTACCTTCCACCCCTGTTCAGGACGATCTCGACCCCACCGAAACCCGCGAGTGGCTGGACGCGCTTGCCGCCGTCATCGAGACCGAGGGCGCGGAGCGCGCCCATTACCTGATCGAGCGGCTGGTGGACAAAGCCCGGCGCTCCGGGATTAATTTGCCTTACAAGGCCAACACCGCCTACCTAAACACGATCACGCCGCAGCGCCAGCCGCGCTTCCCCGGCAACGCCGAACTCGAACACCGCATCCGCTCGTATATCCGCTGGAATGCGATGGCGATGGTGGTGAAGGCCAACAAAGTGTCGTCGGAATACGGCGGCCACATCGCCAGCTTCGCCTCCTCCGCAACGCTGTACGAAATCGGCTTCAACCATTTCTTCCGCGGCGCCGGCCGCGACCACGGCGGCGATTTGATTTTCTTCCAAGGCCATTCCTCCCCCGGCATCTACGCCCGCGCCTTCATGGAAGGCCGTTTGACCGAGGAGCATCTGTCGCGCTTCCGCCATGAGGTCAACGGCAACGGCCTGTCCTCGTATCCGCACCCGTGGCTGATGCCGGACTTTTGGCAGTTCCCCACGGTGTCGATGGGCTTAGGCCCGATCATGGCGATTTACCAAGCCAACTTCATGCAATACCTGCAAGGCCGGGGCATTTTGCAAACCGAAGACCGCAAGGTGTGGGCGTTCATGGGCGACGGCGAGATGGACGAGCCGGAATCACGCGGCGCGATTGGCCTGGCCGGGCGCGAGAAGCTGGACAACCTGATCTTCGTCATCAACTGTAATTTGCAGCGCTTAGATGGCCCGGTGCGCGGCGATGGCAAGATCATCCAAGAGTTGGAAGGCGAATTCCGAGGCGCCGGCTGGAATGTCATCAAAGTCATCTGGGGTTCCGGCTGGGACGATTTGCTAGCCCGCGACACCCAAGGCTTGCTGCGCAAGCGCATGGAAGAAGTGGTGGACGGCGAATACCAAGCCTACAAGGCCAAAGACGGCGCGTTCGTGCGCGAGCAGTTCTTCGGCAAATACCCGGAACTGCGCGAACTGGTCGCGCATATGTCCAACGACGACATTTTCCGTTTGAAGCGCGGCGGGCATGACATCCACAAAGTCTTTGCCGCCTACCACGAGGCCGTGAACCACAAAGGCCAGCCGACGGTGATCCTCGCCAAGACCGTCAAAGGCTATGGCATGGGCAGTTCCGGCGAAGGCCAGATGACCACGCACCAGCAGAAAAAGATCGACGAAGCCGGCTTGCGCCAATTCCGCGACCGCTTCAACATCCCGATCCCCGACGACAAAATCGCCGAAGCGCCGTTTTACAAGCCCGCCGAAGACAGCCCGGAAATGCTCTATCTGCACGAGCGCCGCAAAGCCTTAGGCGGCTACCTGCCCGCCCGCCGCCGCGAAGCGCCGCTGCTGCAAGTGCCGGATCTGGCGGTGTTCGACGCGCTGTTGAAGAAAAGCGACCGCGAAATGTCCACGACCATGGCGTTTGTGCGCATCCTCACCACGCTGCTGCGCGACCACAAGATCGGCAAATACGTCGTGCCGATTGTCGCCGACGAGGCGCGCACCTTCGGCATGGACGGCTTGTTCCGCCAATACGCCATCTATTCCTCGGTCGGCCAGCTCTACACCCCGCAAGATTCCGACCAACTGATGTTCTACCGCGAGGCCACCTCCGGGCAGATTTTGCAGGAAGGCATTTGCGAAGCCGGGGCGATGAGTTCATGGATTGCCGCCGGCACCGCCTACACCAACCATCACGTGCAGATGATCCCGTTCTATATCTACTACTCGATGTTTGGCTTCCAGCGCGTCGGCGATTTGATGTGGGCGGCGGGCGACATGCAGGCGCGCGGCTTTTTGCTTGGCGGCACCGCTGGGCGCACCACGCTGGCCGGCGAAGGCTTGCAGCACCAAGACGGCCACAGCCACATGGCGATGTCGTTCATCCCCAACTGCGTCGCCTACGACCCGGCGTTCGCGCATGAATTGGCGGTTGTCGTGCAAGACGGCCTGCGGCGGATGTACCAAGAAGGCGAAAACATCTTCTACTACGTCACGGTGATGAACGAAAACCACGACCACCCCGGCATGCCGGAAGGCGTCGCCGAAGGCATCATCAAAGGCATTTACCAGTTGGAAGACGCCGGCGACGAAGCCGCTGTGCAACTGCTCGGCAGCGGCGCGATTCTGCGCGAGACGCTGGCGGCGGCGGCGTTGCTGGAAGAAGACTTCGGCATCAAGTCCAACGTCTGGTCAGTCACCAGTTTCAGCGAACTGCGCCGCGACGGCCTGGACAAAGAGCGCTGTAGCCTGCTGCACCCGGATCAACCCAGGGCGACCAGCTATCTGGAGGACATTTTGGGCGGCATGCCCGGCCCCATTGTCGCCGCCAGCGACTACATGAAAGTCGTCGCCGACCAAGTCCGCCAGTTCCTCCCCGGCAAAACCTTCACCTCGCTCGGCACCGACGGCTACGGCCGTTCCGACCGCCGTTCGGAATTGCGCCGTTTCTTTGAAGTCAACCGCCATTACATCGTCCTCGCCGCGCTGAAAGCCTTGGCCGACGAAGGCACGATAGACGTGGCCCGCGTTGTCGAAGCGATGGACAAATACGGCATCGACCCCAACAAGCCCAACCCGGCGACAGTTTAAGGAGCTGACATGGCCAAAGAACAAACTATCGTCGTACCCGACATCGGCAACAACCACGATGTCTCCATCATCGAAGTGCTGGTCAAAGTCGGCGACATCATCAAGCCGGAAGACTCCCTCATCACCTTGGAAAGCGACAAGGCGGCGATGGAAATCCCCAGTTCGCACGGCGGCACGGTGACGGCGGTCATCGTCAAAGTCGGCGACAAAGTCAGCCAAGGCTCGCCGATTGTCGTCGTGCAGGAAGGCGCGGCCGCAGCGGCGGCCGCGCCCGCGCCGGTTGCAGCGGCCCCGGCCCCCGTTGCCGCCCCCGCCCCGACGCCAGCGGCCCCCGCCGCCCCCGCCGTCGCCAGCGAGCAAACCATCAGTGTCCCCGACATCGGCAACAACAAAGATGTCTCCATCATCGAAGTGTTGGTGAAACCCGGCGACATCCTCCAGCCGGAAGCCTCCATCATCACCTTGGAAAGCGACAAGGCGGCGATGGAAATCCCCACGCCTGTGGGCGGCACCGTCAAAACCGTGCTGGTCAAAGTCGGCGACAAAGTCAGCCAAGGCTCGCCGGTGCTGGTCTTGGAAGCCGCCGCCCCCACCGCCCAGCCCAGCCCGGCCCCGGTGGCCGCGCCCGCCGCCGCAGTCGCCGAACCCGCAGCGGCCCCCGCCGCGCCGCGCCCTGCCGCCGCCCCCGCCCCCGCCCCCGCCGTCATCGAAGACGACCGCCAAAGCAGCGGCAGCAAGCCCCACGCCAGCCCCGCCGTCCGCCGCTTCGCCCGCGAACTCGGCGCCGACGTGGCGAAGATCAAAGGCACCGGGCCGAAGGGCCGCATCCTCAAGGAAGACGTGCAAAACTACATCAAAGCGAGGCTGCAAGCCCCGCCGCCCGCCGCCCCCAGCGTTGGGACGGGCTTCAACCTGCCGCCGGCCCCGGAAATCGACTTCAGCCAGTTCGGGCCGATAGAAGCGAAAGCACTGTCGCGCATCAAAAAACTCTCCGGCGCCAACCTGCACCGCAACTGGGTGACGATCCCGCATGTCACGCTCAACGAAGAAGCCGACATCACTGATCTGGAAGCCTTCCGCGTTTCGCTGAAAGCCGAGGCCGACAAGCAAAAAATCCGCGTCACCCCGCTGCCGTTCTTCATCAAAGCCGTCGTCGCCGCGTTGAAAGCCTACCCCAACTTCAACGCCTCGCTGTCGGCCAACGGCGAAGAACTGATCCTCAAACAGTACTACCACATCGGCGTCGCCATCGACACGCCCGACGGCCTCGTCGTCCCCGCCGTGCGCAACGCCGACGGCAAATCCGTGTTTGAACTGGCGCGGGAATTGGGCGATTTAGGCGAAAAAGCGCGCGGCAAAAAGCTGAAAACCTCCGAACTGCAAGGCGGCACCTTCACCATCTCCAGCCTAGGCAGCATCGGCTCGGTGAATTTCACGCCGATCATCAACGCCCCGGAAGTGGCGATTCTGGGTATCTCCAAAGCGCAGACCAAACCCGTCTGGAAAGACGGCCAATTCGTCCCGCGCTTAATCCTCCCCCTGTCGCTGTCCTTCGACCACCGCGTCATCGACGGCGCCGAAGCCGCCAAATTTGCCGCCTATTTGGCGCAAGTATTGGGCGATATTCGGCGGGTATTGCTTTAACCACGTCTTTGACCCATTCCCTTCTAAGGGCATAGGTATCTACACCAGTCCCTCTCCTTAACGGGAGGGGGATTTAGGCTGAGGGTTTAGCTTTGTCTTTGCGGGCAATTAAACCTCGCCACCCATCGCCTGCATGGGTGTGAATCATTCAAGCTGTAGCCAAGATTAGGCGGTATCCTGTGTGCCATGAACCTTGCTGAGCGCCTGACCGACTTGCTGAAAACCCACGGCCCCGCATTGCTGCGCGACCGGGCGCGGCTGTTGGGATTGGCGGCGGCTTGGCCCGAAGCAGAACGCAATCTGTTGGCGGTGGCGTTCCAAGCAGGCGTCACCGGGCGGCTGTTGGCGCGTTGCGACGAGGCGAACCAGCGGCAAAGCTATCAGATATTGACCGAGGAACATGCTCTCGCGCCGGCGGCGGCGGAACAGGCCATCCGGGCGTTGAGCATGGCCTTGGGCCAGCCACTGCCGCCCCGGCTGGCCCCGCCTGTTGCGACTAAGCCATTCGCCTTGTCCCTGCCGCCGTTGGCTATTGCGCGCGGCGGGCGCATCCTCGCCCGGCTGGCGCTGGCCGCTGTGCTGATGGCGGTGCTGGGGTTCGTAATGGGCTGGCTGCTGCAAACCGCCGCCGACACGCCCGCCGCGCAAGCCTTGCAAACCGCGAAGGAGCAGCAGGCAGCGTTGCAGGCGCAAATCGCCGAAGCCAAGACTGCGGCGGAAGCCCGGCGACAGGCTTTGCAGGCGGAATTGGCGGCGTTGAAAAACCCGGCGGCTACCAAGGGTGATTCCAAACCGCCGCCGGGGCAAATCAGCAAAGACTGCCCCGATTGCCCGGCCATGGTGGCGATTCCGGCGGGCGAGTTCATGATGGGTTCCGATGTGGGCGACGCGCAAGCGCAGCCCGAAGAGAAGCCCCGCCACCTGGTGCAGGTCAAAGCCTTCAAGCTCGGCCAGTACGAGGTCACGCAGGCGCAATGGCAGGCGGTGATGGGCAGCAACCCGTCACACATTTCAAGGTGTGGCGGTGATTGCCCTGTGGTATTCGTCAGCTTCGGCGACATGCGAGCCTACATTGCCAAGCTGAACCAACAGACCGGGCAACATTACCGGCTGCCGACCGAGGCGGAGTGGGAATATGCCTGCCGGGCCGGCGGGACAGGACGCTATTGCGGTTCGGATGACCCGGACGCGGTGGCTTGGCATGCTGGCAATGCCGATAGCATGCACCCGGTCGGGCAGAAGCAGAAAAACGCCTTCGGCTTGTACGACATGAGCGGCAATGTCTGGGAGTTGACTTGCTCGGCCTACACGGAACGCTACGACGGCAGCGAGAAGACCTGCGCGAAGGAGGCCGACAGTCGGGCGGTTCGCGGGGGTTCGTGGAACAACAAACCGCGGGACTTGCGGCCAGCGGGCCGCTTCGGGGGCAACCCTAAGGGCAGGGGTTTCAACTTTGGCTTCCGTCTGGCCCAAGACTGATTGCCTTTATTCTGTGCCTTGTTTCCTTATTCTCTGCGCTTTGCGCTTTTTCCGGCGAAGCCAGACGCGATTTTTTGTGTAGGAGCGGCCTTTAGGCCG
>JBJSYU010000652.1:0-9325 GCA_046089945.1 Candidatus Methylumidiphilus sp. | reverse complement strand
AAACCGCCTGAAAACTTATGCCAAGGCTTGCAAGCGGTGGTTGCTAAAACTATTTTGGCAGGCAGCGGCCCCGCTAATTTGTTGCAACAAGCGGCTGAAATCATCGGGGCAATACGCCAAAAATGGTTGCTGGAATACGATCCGCTGCTCCGGGAATTTAATGCCTTAACCGCCAACATCAATGAAAATAACCCCTACCGGAGACGTGTGGAGCGGGATATGGCGCGGCTGAAAGGCGAATACTTATTATCCGAACTGGCGGCGCGTGGTTTTTTGCCAGGTTATGGTTTCCCTACCGGATTGGCCTATTTCGATCCATACAATATCCATGATTACCAGCGTAAATCATCCAAAAAAGATAGCAGAGAAAGCCGTGAAGACAATCTGCGCCGCATCCGCGATAAACCCACCCGCGATTTGACCATTGCCATCCGCGAATACGCGCCGGGTAATGATTTAGTTTTAAATGGCTTGGTGTATCGTTCCGCAGGTTTGGCTTTAAGCTGGCATCAGCCGGACAGCGGCAGCAATGAAGTTCAAAAGCTTATGTCGGCTTGGCGTTGCGACCATTGCGGTGCGGTTGACCATGACATCAGCAGCCTTGTCGGCAGCGTTTGCCGGGAATGCGGTCACTCGCTAAACCTTGAGCATAAGCATGAATTCATCGAACCTGCCGGGTTTGCCGTCGATTTTTACGAATCGCCCAGCACTGATATTTCCAAGCAGCATTATGTCCCTTTCAAAGAACCGTGGGTCACAGCAAAAAGCGACTTGAAACTGTTGCCTAATCCGCGCTTGGGCGCATTCCGCACCAACAATCGGGGTAGTATTTTTAACTACAGCGCAGGCGAACATGGGAGTGGTTACGCGCTGTGCTGGCATTGTGGTCGTGCCGATTCGATGACCCAAGAAGGCAATCGCCCAGAAGTATTTACGCAACCGCACAAACGGCTGCGTGGCAAGCCACAAGGCGAAAATGATGCGTGGTGCAGCGGCAATGACAATCAACATGCCATCAGGGATAAGCTGTATTTGGGGTATGTCTACCACACCGATGTGTTTGAATTGTATTTGAAGCATCTGCAAGAACAGATTTATCTTAGGCACTCGAAAGAAAACATCGACAGCATGAAGATTGCTTGGACATTGGCGGTGGTATTACGGCAAGCCTTGGCGGATTCTTTAGGCATCAACGCGGATGAACTGGGCTATACCGTCAAGCCCACGAAATTGCCCAATTGTCCATATCCGGTGGCGACTATTGCCTTGTACGATACCGCCAGCGGGGGTGCAGGTTTCGCATCGACGGCACACCGCGATTTTGCGGGCTTGTTCTGTGCAGCCAAAACCTATCTCGATTGCACCTGCGCTAGTGTTTGCCAAAACTGTTTGTTAGGTTTTGATACCCGCTTCCACATCGACCAACTGGACAGAAAACTGGCATTGCAATTTTTAGACGACGACTTTATCCACGCCTTGGCGTTGCCGGATGAATTGAAACTGTTGGGAGATAATTCGCGCTGGACTCCCGAAAGCCTGTTCACTGAAATCCGGTTAGCAGCCGACCAAGGGGCCAACCAATTGCGTTTAGTGCTGCATGGCAAGCCTAATACTTGGGAATTGCTAGGCCATTTGCGCAGCCATTTGACACAATGGCAAAACCTTTATTCGGAAGTTGTGCTGTTGCTTGCTGACAGCGAGCGGGCGCATCTGACTGGCGAGGTAAAAGAGGATTTATGGGTGCTGTCGCGCTTGGGAATAAAAATCGCTGTGCTGGGCAAAGGCGCACCATATGCATCGACTTCGCTGCTGGCCCAAGCAATCAAGCCAACAGAATCAAACCCACAGGCGAGGACTTGGGCCTGCACCTCACAGGCAGCAATAATACCTTCAGAAAGCTGGCTGGATGGCCCTGAAAATTTGCTGGTGTTCGCTGATGATTGCCCGCCACTTTCGATTAGCCATCACTTGCCAATCCATGAGTTCAAGCCACAAACAGGCGCAGGTGATGTGGAAATTGAAATTTTGGCGGAATGCAACGGCAAGCTGACTGATTTCGCCAAAAAATTCTGGGACTTGGTGACTAGACAGCATCATCCGTTACAACACTATTTGGAAAATGGCGAGGACTTAATCCGCATTAGTTATTCTGACCGCTATCTGTATTCACCGTGGACGTTACTCTTAATTGCCGAGCTGATAGCTGGTTTAAAGCAAAAGCAGCAGGGCAATTGGAGTAAACCTACAATCCATATCCATACCGCACCAAAACGTGCAAGCGATATCTATCAGAAAAAGGGTTTATTAGCCGATTGGCTTGATGACGGTTTGCGCTTAGCTGTTATTGAAGCGTATTTTTCGGCGATGGATGAGCGCTGCATAGCCGAAGCTTCTGACGACACGCAACATAGCCGCTTTCTGACCTTGCAATGGCGTTCTGGCAAAACGATTACCCTGCGCTTTGACCAAGGCGTGAGCTATTGGGGTTGCGACAAACCGCCTTATTTTGATAGCGCACTTGCGGCAAGCGAGCAAGCAAATAAGTTGATGGACATGGCCCAACGGTTAGCAGTAAAAAACCATAGAGAATTTCCCACACAAATTTTTGTCAAGGCGCGTTGAGCTTAATTTATGGACGACGTGCTGGACAATCTGCCTGAAAGCCGGCTGCGTCAGTCTCACCGCCGCCGATTACGTCATCCACATAGACCCGTGGTGGAAGAGCAAGCCTCCGACCGCGCCCACCGCATCGACCAACAGCGCCCAGTGACCGTCTACCGCCTTGTCACCAAAGGCACCATCGAAGAACAAATCGTCTCCCTGCACCGGCAAAAGCGCGACCTCGCCGACAGCCTGTTGGAAGGCGGCGAGTTTGGCGCCGGGGCTTATTATCCCCAGCAAATTGAGGGGATCGGCGGCGCTGACCGCGCAGATTTCATCGCCGGCCTGTTGCCGCACGGCGCGCAGGGCGTCCACCGCTTCTGGCAGCGCGAATTGCTCGCCGTATTGGTCGGCGACGAAGCGACCGCCGCGTATCTCGCCGCGCACCTCCAGCCGCCGGTAGATTTTCAGCAAGTCTTGCCAAGGCGGGGCGGCGCTCTCGCGGGCCAGCAGGGCGCGGAAGACGACGCCGTAGCGGCGCAACAACACGGCGGCGATGTGTTCGGCCGCCGCGTCGTCCAACGCGGTCGCAGTCAGCGCCGGCAGCAGCGTCCAGCGCCCGGCGTCGGCGATGCCGAAGGGATTGATGCCGCGATAGCGGCGCTTTTTGTCCTCCGGCGCCAGCAGCGCCCGAAGCCCTTTGAAGCTGTCGGCGTTCGCCAAGCCTTGCGCGACCAGTTCGGCCAGCGCGGCTTCGACTTGCGTCGGCAACATCCCCGTCCCATCCTGCAATTCCTCGAAAAACGACGCGCCCTGCGTTTGCAACACCGTCAGCACCCGTTGCGCGGTGGCGCTGATGGCCGACTCTGGCGCGGTCGGCGCTGTGCTGCGCCAGACGGCGGCGCGGCGGCGTTGCAGCAGCGCTATCGGCGTGGCTTTGACCGGTGTCGCGGCGCTGGCGGACGGGGCCAGTCTGGCCCAGACGACTTTGCCGGACAGGCACAAGGCGTCCAGCCAAGCCGGGTCGTAGGCGCGGATGCGCGAAGGCAGGATATCGCTTTCCCAGGCGACGGCGGCGGCGGCGAAGCCTTCCAATTGTTCCAGCACTGCGGCCAGCGCCTCCGGGCCTTCGCCGCGTGTCTCTGGGTTGACGCGCTGCCAGCGGCATAGGAAGCGCATGAACTCGGCGCTGCTGACTGGCACTATGGCCTGGCGCAAGCGGTTGATGGTGTAGTGGTGGATGCGGGCCAGCAAACGGCGTTCGCACCATTCAGTTTGCGGTTCCTCACCCCCGGCCCCTCTCTGCGCTGAGTCCGTGAACTGCCCGCGCAGCTCAAAACCCTCAGCCTCCAAGCCCAGCAAAGCCAGTTCGACAGCCCCCGCTTGCAAGCCCATTTGCGCGGCCATCGCGGCGGCGCACACCGGCCCCAAGGCGCCAAGCCGGTCGTGGAGGATTTCGGCCAGCGCGGTTTCCGCCATCCATTGCTGGCTGTCCAATTTCGGCGGCAGGTTCAGCCTAGGTTCGCAGGCAAGGTTCGGGCAGAGCGCCCGCCACTGCGGCCAGCGCTCGGCGGCGATCCACAGCGGCCCGACCGGCAGGTTCAGCACGGCGGCGCGGCCGGTCGCGGCCAGTTGCGCGAACAGCCCCGGCCAGTGCGCGGCGGCTTCGCATTCGGCGATAAAGCCGGTGGCCTGCAAGGCGTCGTGCAATTCCTCCAGGTCGGACGCCTGCGGCCACGCCTCGGCGCGGACGCGGTCTATCGCGGCTTCGTCCAGACGGCCCAAGTCGTTGGCGCTGGCGGGGTCGAGGAAGCGGCGGCTGGCGACGGCGCGGGTGCGCCGCTCTTCCAGCGGCGCGCCATCCAAAAAGGTGAAGGCGCGGCTGTTGACGATTTCCGCCGCCAACGGCGAAGGCTCGACGACATCGCAGGCGACGACTTGAATCCGCCCGCTTTCCATGCCGGCGATAGTGTCCGCCAAGCGCTCAATGTCCATGGCCTCGGTCAGGCAATCTTCGATGCTTTGATACACCAGCGGATGGTCGGGGATTTGCCGGTCGCCGACGATGTTTTCCAGACAGGCCGATTGATCGGGAAACACGCAGGCGACCAGATCCTCGGCCTGCATGCGCAGCAGATGCGGCGGGGTTTTCTTGCCGCCTTGGAAACGCCGCAGCGCCAACGCGCAGACCGCGTTCCAGCGCCAGCGCACGGTGAACACCGGCGCCGCCAGCAGCGCTTGGATCAGCAGGTCGCGGACGGTTTTTGAATTCAGGTATTTCGCCACATCGAGCAGCGCGAAGCTATGCACGGTGCTAAGCGACAGGATCACCGCGTTTTCCGTCGCCGCCGCCTGCAACTCGAAATTGAAGCCCCGGCAAAAGCGCTTGCGCAGCGCCAAGCCCCAGGCGCGGTTGACGCGGCTGCCTAAGGGCGCGTGGATGATGAATTGCATGCCGCCGGACTCGTCGAAAAAGCGCTCGAACACAATGGTGTCGAAGCTTGGCATCACGCCCAGCGCGGCTTGCGTAGCGGCGAGGTAATTGACGGCTTGTTCGGCGGCGGCGGTGGAGACCTTGAGCGTGTCGCCCAACCACGCCACAGCCGCCGTCCGCGCCTCCGCGCCGCCCGCGGCCCGCCCGGCAATCTCCACGCGCAGCCTGGACACCGCCAAGGACAGCGCGTCGCTGCGGCCCGGCGCCTCGCCGGCCCAAAACGGGATGCTCGGCGGCTGGCCTTTGGCGTCTTCCACGCGCAGATTGCCGCCGTCCAGCCGCAGTATTTTCCAACTGGTGTTGCCGAGTTGGAAAATGTCCCCGGCCATGCTTTCAATCGCAAATTCCTCGTCCACTGTGCCGATAAAATCGCCGGATGGCTCTAGGATCACGCGGTAATCGGCATTGTCGGGTATCGCCCCGCCGCAGGTCAGCGCGGTCAGCCGTGCGCCTTTCCGCGCCCGCAGCTTGCCGTGGATCAGGTCGCGGTGCAGATACGCGGCGCGTAGTCCGCGCCTTGTGCTGTAGCCTGCGGCCAGCATCTCCACCACCGCGTCAAACTACCCGCGCCAAATCCCGATACGGCCAAGCCCGGCGCACGGCCGCAAACAACTCGTCTTCCGCCCAGTCCTCGCAAGCGGCCATCGCCACGATTTGCTGCGCCAGCACGTCCAAGGGCTTCGGCGGCACGCGCAGCCGGTCCAGTTCGCCCCGGCGGATGGCGTCGAGCAGGCTCAGGCATTCGACCAGTTCGTCGCGGCTGGTCGGGAAAATCCGGCCTTTCGGCGTGCCGCCGGCGAAATGCCCGGAGCGCCCGACGCGCTGCAAAAACGCGCTGATCGAGCCGGTGCTGCCGAGTTGGCAGACCAGATCGACCTCGCCGACATCGATGCCCAGTTCCAGCGACGCCGTCGCCACCAGCGCCTTGAGCTTGCCCTCTTTTAAACGGCATTCGGCGGACAAGCGCTGTTCGCGGGCAAGGCTGCCGTGGTGCGAGGTGACATGTTCCTCGCCGATGCGCTCACTCAAGGCCCGCGCCAGCCGCTCGGCCATGCGCCGGGTGTTGACGAACACCAAGGTCGTCCGGTGCGCCTCGATCAATGTAGATCGATGCCGCCGCGTCGTTGGACAGCACCGCTTCCAATGGCGAGTCCGGCAGTTCGATGCCCAGATCCAGACGGCGCAGATGGCCGGTGTCGATGATTTGGCAGTTTTCCGCGTAAGCCTTCTCCCCAAGGGAGAGGGTTTGGGCAGTGCTAAACACCTCGCCCAGTCGCGGCGGCGCCGGGCAACCGACCAAAAACCGCGCCACGTCTTCGATGGGGTTTTGCGTCGCCGACAAGCCGATGCGGTGCAGCCGCCCGCCGGTCAGCCGTTCCAGCGACAAGGCCAAATGCGCCCCGCGCTTGCTGGCCAACAGCGCGTGGATCTCATCGACGATGACGGTGTTCACCGTCTTCAGCAGCTTGCGCCCGCCGACGCTGGTCAGCAGCAGATAGGCCGACTCCGGCGTGGTCACCAAAATATGCGGCGGGTTTTTCAGCATCGCGGCGCGGGCGGTGGCCGGCGTGTCGCCGCTGCGCACCATGGAACTGAGCGCGACATCGCTAAAGCCCAGCTCAAACAGCTTGCGGTTGATGCCTTCCAAGGGCTGTTGCAGATTTTTTTGGATGTCGTTGCCCAAGGCTTTCAGCGGCGAGATGTACAACACCTGCGTCACCGCCGCCAAGCGCCGCGCCACGCCGAGCTTGACCAGATCGTCGATGGCCGACAGGAACGCCGCCAGCGTCTTGCCCGATCCGGTCGGGGCGCTGATCAGCGTGTGGCGACCGTCTTTGATCGCCGCCCAGGCTTGCGCCTGCGCGGCAGTGGGGCCGGGGAAGGCCGCGCTGAACCACGCGGCGACGGCGGGGTGGAAGTGGCTTAAGGGCATGGGGTTTGGCGTTGGGCGATGCCGCTGTCCTTAGGGCTGGGAGCTTGCTTTTAAAGTGACTGGGCGGGGATAGACTAGCACACGGCGGACAGCCGATGTTTGCGCGGCCGCGCCCGAGACTGTGGACACCCCCGGACGCGGCAGGCTGGGCTTTAGGCGCCGGTCAAGGCCGCCGCAGTTGCAGAAAAGGCCGTTCGGAAAGTGTCGCCCAGCCGCCCCTGGCTTAATGTAAACGCCGGCGGTGTCCTTAAATAAATGCTTGCCGACGCCGGTTTGCGGCGGGCCGGGCATTTAAAGGCGCGGGGATAGGCTCTTTCGGCTGGCTTGGGGCCGGAATATCGCGCTAAGGGCGGGAGCTTGTCGCAAAAAAAGCGACAAAAAAGTTGTTGCCTACACGAAACTTTGCTACGATCTTGCCGCACAGCAACGAATTGTTGTTTCGATACAACGGATCTAAACCATCCACATTAAACGCTTGAGGGAGGGTAAACCTTATGAAAAAAATCACTAAAACCAGCCTAGTCAGCCTGGCGGTCGTCTCCGCGCTCGCCGTGGCGCCGCAAGCCGCTTTCGCGCACAAGTCCAAGAAAGCCCACACGCACACCAAGTCAGCCGTCAAAGCCCCGTCCGCCTCGGCCGTCTCGTCCACCGAAGCCCGTCTGCGCCAGATGGAAGCGGAAATCCAGTCGTTGCGCAGCGAACTGGGCCGCACCCGCACCGAAACCAAGTCTGCTGTGGCGTCCGTGTCTGAAAAGGCCGCCGCCTCCGAGCGCGCCGTCGAGGCCAAGCTGGTCGAACATGAATCCAACTCCAGCGAAGGCAAGAACCTGCTGTTCTTCCGTGGCGGTTATGCTGGCATGACCCACAACCGCAACGACGAGCTGCTGACCGGCAACGGCACCGTCGTGGTTCCGAACAGCCACAACGGCGGCGCAGGCTGGTACATCGGTGCCGGCTTGGATCATCGCCTGACCAACAACCTGTGGGGCTTGACCGACCTGTTGGCAGTTGATGGCGAAGTCATGTTCGAATACAAAAACTTTGGCGAGTCCAACAACACGCTGGTCAGCACTTATCCGCTGGGAACGCCCATTTCGGGCGTCGCCGGCGTGATTAAGAACCAGATCACCCAGTTCACGCTGTCCGCTTCGCCGAAGATCAAGTTTAACACCGGCACGATCTTCACGCCGTGGATCATCCCGTTCGGCCTGTCCATCAATGTCATCTCTCCGCCGTCCAGCGGCGTCACCGTGTTGAACCCTGGCTTGATGCTGGGCGTCGGTGGCGAAGTTGACGTGTGGAAAGCCATCGTCGCAGGCGTCGATTTCCGCTATAACTTCACCGGCGGCGATCTGAGCTACAACTCCGGCTACAGCCCCATCCTTCAGCAGACCCGGACTCTCAAGGGCATGAGCACCGACGGCCTGACCGCAGGCGGCTACTTCGGCTTCAAGTTCTAACACTTGCCGCCAAAGCCTGCCGCGCCTAATTCGGGCGGCTTGCCATAAAAAAGGAAGGGGGAGCAATCCCCCTTCCTTTTTTTGCGCCCGTAGAAACATTTGTTGAAACGCCCTGCTGGAACGGCTAGACTGGCCCCTCTGGTGCCATTACTCCCTTCTCACTCTAAAACTGACTATTGGCCAAATCCGGTAAGCAATTGAATTATCGAGATTTTCGGCGTTTTTGAGTAGGTCATTTTTGCAGCCAGATGAGAGTAGAGCCCAAGCTATGAGGTTTCCATGTCTATCCAATCGCTGAAAAAATGGGGCAACAGTCCTGCCGTGCGGATTCCGGCGGCGGTCATGGAGGCGGCGCAATTGACGCTGGACCAAGCCGTCGAAATCCGTGCGGAGAATGGCCGGGTCATTATCGAACCGGTGCCGCCTGCCTATGCGCTGGCTGATCTGCTGGCCGGCATCAGCGCGGACAACCGCCATGGCGACTTGAGCTTTGGCGAGCCGCAAGGGCGGGAGTCGCTGTAATGGCGGGCGCTTACATCCCCGATGTCGGCGATATCGTCTGGCTTGAGTTCACCCCGCACAGCGGCCATGAACAGGCGGGGCGCCGCTCTGCCGTGGTGCTTAGCCCGCAAGACTACAACAGCCGGGCCGGTTTGCTGGTCTGTGTGCCGGTCACCAGCCAAATTAAAGGCTATCCGTTTGAAGTGGCGCTTACCGGCGGCGGCGCGTCAGGCGCGGCGCTGGCCGACCACATCAAAAGCCTAGACTGGCAGGCGCGCAATGCCACGAAAAAAGGCCGGGCAACGGCGGCGGAGATGGCCGAGATCAAGGCCAAAC
>JBJSYU010000651.1:0-5184 GCA_046089945.1 Candidatus Methylumidiphilus sp. | reverse complement strand
TGGCGGCGGCGGCGCGCGGCGCCGACGTCGCCTTGCTGGAACAATCCGCCGAAATCGGCGGCACGGTGGCGCATGCCTTGATCCACACGCTAGGCGGCTTGCTTGACGACCAGGGCGAAATCCTAAACCCCGGCCTGACCGAGGAACTCATCAGGAGGCTGACCGAGGCCAGCCCGCAGACGGCCAAGCGGCGCATCGGCAAAACCTGGACCTTGAGCGTGGACCCTGCGGTTTACCTGGCGGTGGTCAGCCGTTGGCTGGCCGAGTATCCGACGATCACGGTATTCCGCCACGCCACGGTTAAACATGTCTCAGCCGAGGCCGGGCGCATAACCGAAGTGGCGTTTGGTCATAATGGCGAAAACCGCGCCGTCCGGCCTTATGCGCTGATCGACGCCAGCGGCCATGCCGCCGTCGTGCGCGGCCTCGCGGCGGAACTGGCGGCCGACGGCGAAGCCTTGGCCGGGCTCATCGTGCAATTGCGCGGCGTCGCCGCCCACGCGCTGCAATTCCCCAAAGGCGTCGCGCTGCTGCGCACGATCCGCAAGGCGGCGGAAACCGGCGACTTGTCGGCGGAATGCGCCACGCTGTGGCTGGACAGCGGGGTATACGCCGACGAGGCTTACATCAAATTCAACCTGCCGGCGGCGGAGTATGACCCCTTGCGCATGGCCGAGGTGGCGCGGCGGCTGCTGGCTTATCTGCAAGCGCAGCCGGCGTTTGCCGACGCCTATATCAGCGCCAGCGGGAAACTCGGCATCCGCGACGGCGGCCGTGTGCAGGGCGAGTATGTGCTGACCGAGGACGACCTCAGGCAAGGCCGACATTTTGACGACGCGGTGTGCGCCGCCTGCTGGCCGATAGAGTATTGGCACCCGCAACATGGCGTGAGCCTCGAATATTTCCCACCCGGACAGCGTTACCAGATTCCGCTGCGGGCGCTTACAGTCAAAGGCTTTACAAACCTCTATGTGGCCGGCAAATGCTTTTCCGCCGAACCGCTGGCCCTGGCCTCGGCGCGGGTGGCGGGAAGCTGCTGGGCCATGGGCGAGGGACTGGTCAAATCACTTTTTCAGGAAACCTGACGATGCCGCTTAATCTAGCCGAACTGTTTTGCCGACAGGCCGAAGCCCAGCCGACACACCCCGCCATCTTAGGCCCGCAGGAAGGCAGTATTGCCAGCTATGCCGAATTGCAGGCCGAGATGCAAACCTTGGCCGCGCACCTGTGCGCGGCAGGCATCCGGGCGGGCATGAATATCGGGCTGCACTATCCCGGCGGACAGAGGTATATCGCCTTCACCTACGCGCTGTGGCTGTGCGGGGCTTGCGTGACGCCTGTGCCGATGGAATTGGCCGACGAGGAAAAGCAGCAGATTCTGCGGCACATCGCCATAGACGGCGTGATATCCACGGCGGATATTGCGCTGTTTGCGGATTTCGCCGTCGGCGCGGCAGTATCGCTGACGGACAAAGCCGTTTTTTTGCAGGCCAATGCCTTGCGCGAAGCGCCACCGGAATTGGCCGGCTTGAATCCCGCGTTCATCCGCTTCACATCAGGGACGACCGGCGACGCCAAGGGCGTGATACTGTCGCATGAAACCATATACGAGCGCATCCAGGCGGTTAATGAGGGACTGCACATCGGCCCCGCTGACCGCGTCGTCTGGCTGTTGTCGATGGCTTACCATTTCGCTGTCTCCATCGTCGCCTATCTGACGTTTGGCGCGACGATAGTCTTAAGCAAAAATAGTTTCGGCAGCAGCATCCTGCATGCGGCCAACCGCTACGACGCGACTTTAATCTACGCCGCGCCCACCCATTATGATTTGATGACCCATGACAGCAATGCGCAATTGCCACAGTCTTTGCGCCTCGCCATCGTCACCACGGCTTACCTGCGCCCGGACATTGCGCTGGCGTTCCGCCAGCGCTTTGGCGTGGCGCTGAATGAAACCTATGGCATCATCGAAATCGGGTTGCCCGCGATTAACTTGGACAGCCCGAAAGACAAACAGGGTTCCGTGGGCCGGGTATTGCCCGCTTATGAAGTCAAACTCGACGGGCAAGACGAAGACGGCATCGGCGAAATCCTGTTGCGCGGCCCCGGCCTGCTCGACGCCTATTACCAGCCGTGGAAATCGCGCCCGCAAATCCTCGAACAGCGCGGCGGCTGGCTGGCGACCGGGGATTTGGGGCTGATCGACGGCGACGGCTTTCTGTTCATCGTCGGCCGCAGCAAGGAAATGATTAGCGTCGCGGGCATGAAGTTTTTCCCGCAGGAAGTCGAAACCGTGCTGGAAAGCCATCCGGCTGTGCAAGGCGCCTGCGTGTTCGCCGTCAAAACCCGCCGCTTAGGCGAAACCCCAATGGCGCATCTGGTATTGGCCGCAGGGTATGAACCGCCGACCGAAGCCGAGTTGAAAAGCCATTGCGCCGAGCATTTGGCAAGTTACAAAATCCCTGAACAATTCGGCTGGGTTGAAAACCTGGCGCGGACGGCCAGCGGCAAGCTGATCCGCAACGCCGACAAACTGCTGCAACCTTAAACCTTAAGAACGCCCCGATGAACCTACCCCAAGCACTGCGCGAACATATCCTAAGCCAATACTTTAAGGGCCAATCGCCTGAGGGTTTTGACGACGATTACAATCTGATTGACGAAGGTGTCATCGACTCGCTGGCGATCATCAATTTGACGGTTTGGCTGGAGAAGCACGGCCAGATTGATTTCGGCGACCACGACATCGTGCCGGAGCATTTCAACTCCATCAACGCGATGTTGGCGTTCGTGCAGAAAAAGCGCGGACAATGAACACATTGGCGCCCTTCAAACCGCATGGCGACGACGACGCCTACCCGCAAGGGCGCATCGAGCGCCTGAAATTCGCCTCGGACGCCTGCGACCGGCGGCAAAACCTGCATGTCTACCTGCCGCCTAGCTACGACCTGGAGCCGACCCGCCATTACCCGGTGCTGTACATGCACTTCGGCAACGAATTATTCGAGCCGGAACGCTTTGGCGCCGAGTCTTGGAACCTGCACCGGCTGATTGACCGGCTGTTGGCTGCTGGCTTGATCGAGGAAATCATTGTCGTCGGCATTGACACCATGGACAGAACGGTAGTCCAGGATCTTCACCATTACCATAACCTGCAAGATGATGCGCCCGGCACGGGCCTGGGTGGTCTGGAATACGAAGCTTTTATCTTGGAACACCTGATGCCGTTCATCGATGGTCGGTTCCGCACCCGCGTAGGCCCTGAGCATACTGCCATGATGGGTGCCTGCGCGGGCGCGACGGTGACTTACAACATCGCCGAGCGCAACCCAGGCGCGTTTGGCAAGATCGGCCTGCTCTCGCCGGCCATCCTGAGCCTTACCGGCCGGGAGTGGCTGCTGGCAGCCCCGGGCCGCAGGCCACAAGGGTTGGTGTGGATTGACGCCGGTGCGCTGGAGGGCGATTTCAGCGCCCCCATCAGGCCCTTGGTCGATGCGCTGATCGACTGGGGCGCAAAACCCGGCGTCGATCTGTTTTATCTGCTGGAGCCCGACGCGCCGCACCGCGCCGCCGCGTGGGCCGAGCGCGTGGCGCACCCGCTGCTGCTGTTCTTCGGGCGGATTGGTCAGCCCGTGCGCGCCCAACTCCACGGCGAAGACGCGCTGGCGGTAGATGGGAGTCCGATCACGCTCAACCCGGTTTTGGAGTACGACACCGGGTTCCGCGTCACGCCGCTGGTCGCCGAGTACCGGGTCAGCGACGCCTCGCTGCTCCGCGCCGTGCCAGATGGACGCTTGTATGGCTTGGCGGAGGGCAGCGCCGAGATCGTGTTCCATGCCGCAGGGTGTGAGGCGAGGCATACGGTGCGGGTAGTCAAGGATTTGCCGGAAACGGTTTGCCTAACCTTGCGCGCCAAAGTGCTTGAAGATCAGCCGACCATCAAGCTCATCAATTTTAGCCTCTTGGTATTGAGGCGCACAGACAGCGGCTTTTATGAGGGAACTTTCCGGCTCCGGCGCGGCTATGCGCTAGGCGAAAACTTCAGTTGCAGGATAGGCCAGTTCGAACTCTGCCGCGACAGTAGCCCGGTGCCATTGCGGGTGTTGCGGGCCGAGCAGGATGCGGAATTGGAATTTACTATTGACCGCTGGCCGGACATAAACCCCCAGGCGGTAGCCAGCCCTTAGCTGCCCAGGTATGCGAAGCATGGCCTGCCCCCCACTCCCATTTGACTTGTCACATGAACCACGCGACGACCACGAGCTATCTGACCACCGACCCGGACAACGCCATCGACTTAATCTCTGATAAAGCGTGGAAAATGCGGGACGAGGAGGTATGGAACAACAATGTGCTGGGCTTGATTACCCCGGAGGCCACGGTGCTGGACGCCGGCTGCGGCTTGGGGCGCTTGCTGCCTAGGCTGTGGGACGCCCAGAAGATTGTGCTGGCCGAACCCGACCCCAGCCGTTTTGCGCAGGCGGCGCGGGTGGCGGATGCCCTGTGGCGCGGCGATGCCGCCTTGTTGGAACAATTGCAAAACAGCGACTTTTATCCGCAGGACAGCGCTGGATCTGCGAGTGTGGGCCGTGCCTTTGCCGTCGGCGACAAAGTCCATGTGCTAAACACCACCATGGACGACCCGGCGATAGCCCAGCACGGCCCGTTTGACCTGATCCTCTGTTCGCATGTGTTCGAGCATATCGCCTTCGATGTGGTGCAGGAGAGCCTCGCGGCGTTTCATCATTTCTTAAAGCCATCCGGGCGGCTGGTGCTGTTTCTCGCCAAAGGCCCGCTGCTTTACCACATCCATGTGAAAAAGGAATTCGACCACGCCCAGACTTTAGTGAGCCGGGATGAATACCATAGGATTTGCCAAGGCGGCCAAGAAGCCGGCTTAGGTGTGCGCTATCTGCCTTTCGACCTGCTGGAAACGGTGCTGTCCAACCCCTTTGACCCCGCATTAAAGCAGGTTTTCGGTGAAGAATTTATCGGGCAGGCGCGACAGTATGCCAAGACCGAAGGCAAACTGTTCGACATCCAGCAATGGGAGGCTTACCACTCGCATTATGTGCGCCACGCAAACGCGGCGGGCGGGACGTATGTCGAACACCCGCAAATCCAGGCCCGCTTAGGGTTGCCCATCCGGCCGGCGGAAACCCCCGAAGCCGTCGTGCAACTTGA
>JBJSYU010000650.1:0-9895 GCA_046089945.1 Candidatus Methylumidiphilus sp. | reverse complement strand
TTGTTGGCCATGATGGTTACTCCTGGGTGGATGTTTGGGATTCGGTGAAGTGATCGGAAATGAATTCGGCATGGCGGTTTCGGCAGCGGTACAGGCCCGCGGTGGGGTCGGTTTCATGCGTCCACAGCAGTTGCTCGGGGGTGTCCAGCCGGTGCGGGCTGACCCATTCGCCGAGCGTGTAGAGGCTTTCGACGAAGCGGAACGGGGTGTCGTTGTCGCGGGTGTTGACGACTTCGCCGGGTTCATACAGCGGGGAAAGCGCGGCGTAGCCGATGGGCAGCGGCACGAGCCAGCCGGGGTGGCGTTTTTGCGCCCGCCATTCGACGGCGGGCGGTTTGTCCGGCGGCGGGGCGTCGGCGGCGGCGGGCGGGGTGGGTTGCGCTTCGATGTTGAGCCGGATGAGATCGAGCAGGGCATCGAGCGCGTTGGCAGGGCCTTGGGTTTGCAGTTCGGCGAGGTGTTGGCGCAGCAGGTCGTCGCGCTGGACGAGGGCGAAACCGGGCAGCAGGGAGCGGCGCAGTTTTTGGAAGGTTTGGCGTTGGCCTTCGAGGTCTTCCGCCAAGGTGTGCCATTGCGGTTGGTAACGCTTGCCGGGGCGGACGGGGAGGATGCTGCCGCCCGCCAACCTCATGCCTTGCACAAGGTTGAAGGCGGTTTGCGCCAGCGTTTGGGTTTCGTATTCGCCGTCGATTTCATCACGCACGGCAATCAGCAGGGTGGCTTCCAAATGGACGCGGCCTTCTTCGACCAGCGAGGGCGCGCCGCCGTCTTTGCCGACGGGGTTGCGGGTGAGGTTGAAGACGTGGGTGCGGCGGCCCGCCGGTTGTGAGGTTTGCGCTTGGAAGTCGTGGCAGACGATGCCGACGCCGCCCAAGCCGTCTTGCAAATCGCCGCGTTCGAGCAAACGCCGTTCCAGTGCGTGGGCAAAGCCGGTGAAAGCGGTGGGCGACGGAAAGCCCCACGTCAACGGGCCGGAAATGGCGTTGGCGTTTTGGATTTGCAGGCGCGGCAGGATCAGCAGGCCCGCCGCTTGGATCAGTTGTTCAGCCATTGTAATGCTCCCAGCGGATCATCCGCAGTTCAGCGTCCAGCACGGATTGCCATTCCAAGGCTTCGGGCTGGCCCACCAGCAGTTTGTCGGTGCGCAGGTTGGCGTTGAGCCACTGGCTGAAACGCAGGCTGATTTGGCCTTGCCAGTCGCCCCATTGCCAGCCTGCGGCAAAATCTTCGTCGGTCTCGCGGCGTTTGGGGTCTAGCCAATAGCGTTCGGGTTCGGCCAGTTTGCAGGCGTCATCGGCGCTCCAGCCGCCGTCGAGTGCGTGTAGCTCGGCGGCGAATTGCAGCAGTTCGTCGAGGATGTAGCGGACTAGCTCGGCGCGTTTGTTGCGGATGTGGATGTTTTTGTGCTGCCGGCCTTCGACGCTTTCGAGGTATTTTTTCAAGGTTTGCATTAGCGCCCACACGCTGCGCTTTGCGCCGAAGCGGCGCGGGAAGATGCTGCCCACGCCGAACGGCGGGCGGGCGGGGACGGCTTGCCAGAGCGGCGGCAGCGAGGGCAGCAGCCAGTTTTCGCCGTAGCGTTCGCTGTTGAGTTGGCTGATATTTTGCGGTTTTGTGCCGCCGAACTTTTGAATCAGCAGGTTGGCGTATTCGCGGTAGCCGTGCGGGTGGTGTTGCTGGTCGCGGTGGGCTTGGCGGGCGGCTTTGGCGGCGTCGGAAAAGCGATCATCGCGCAGGCGAGTCCAAACCGTGTGGGCCAGCGAGGTGGGGAACAGCGGCGAGAGCAGGTGGTATTGGCCTTGTTGGCCCAGCGGCCAATAGATTTGCTTGGCGAGGCTGTGGGAGGCTGGTTTGCCTTTGGGGCTGGCTAAGTTGGCAAACGCCGCCATCCAGGATTGGGCGGTTTCGGGGTTGTCGCAGAAGGCGGCGGCGAGGGCGGGGGCTTGGGTTTGGCAGTAGTGCAGCAGGGTTTGGCCTTTGGCTTGCAGCGAGAGGAATTTATGCACGTCGAGGGCGGCGGCGTTGCCGACGACATCGGCGGAAAGTCCGTTGCTTAAAGTGTGGGTGCCGATGCTGGCTTCGTCAGCGCGGGGATTGCCGGTGCTGCTGAGACTGGAGCCACGGGCGTCGGGGTGGGTGTATTTCAAGGCGTGGGTGACTTGCTGGATTTGCCCGACACGGCGGGCGGCATCGGCAATCCATGTTGCGGGCTGGAACATGTCCAGCAGCTTTTGGCGTTCGTCGTTCTCGCCGTCTTTCAGCTTGTCCAGCTTGGCTTGCAGGCGCTCCTGCAAAAAAGCGTGGATGACGGCTGTGATGGACTCGGTGAGGTTGGGGGGTGGGGGTTGACTCACGGATAGAGGCTCCTTTTCGTGGGGGGTGGTCGGGGTTGGTCAATCTGCCGCGCCGAAGCGAATTTTCGGGGCGGCATTGTGTTCAGGCTCTTCTAACGCGATGCTTGCCAAACATCATTCAATCTTCCTTGTCGCCGCAACCGGGCGATTGGGTCTCGTGGACACGAGGTGATGTTTATGTTTCAGGCGGCTTGAGTCGGCACAACTCAAGCCGCTTTTCTTTGCCCGATAGAATGCCGCCGCTAGGCAATTAGGACGGCAAGCGTTCAGGATCTTCTGATGCGAGGCGTGCGAAGCATCAATCCTCCTTTGCCATAGCGGCACCGCAGGCTGTGTTACTGAACTGAGGGCCGGGCACTGGTTGCGTCCGAGCCTTCGTTTCCGCATTCTACGCTTGAAATAAAAAATGTAAACATCCTTTTATCTTCAATTCTCACTTAGTGTTAAATGTAATATCCACATTTTCCGAGTTTGATGAGACAATTTCAAGCCTGCCGGACAGGCAGCTCAGAAATTTTAGCTTCACGTCTCGCTAAGTGACTGTTTTAACTGCCGCACAGGCAGCTTCCTCAAAAAACGGGGCCGAAGGCTCCGTTTTTTATTCCTCAGCTTCAGAGCAAACTTTCGCATCATTTCGGCGCGCCGCGCCGACCCAAAAGAAAGGCGACGTTATGAGCAAGCAAACCATCCACTACGAACTTGACTTAAACAATCCACCGCCGCTGACGCCCATGCAACGGGCGGAACTTGAGGCGTTGAGCGCAATGCCGGACGAGGCCATTGATTACAGCGACATTGCGCCTTTGCCGGATGAGGCTTGGGAACAGGCCGTTGCCAACCCGCTGCACAAGCCAGCCCAAACCGCCATGACAGTGCGCTTGGATGCCGATGTCTTGTTGTGGCTGAAAAGGCAAGGCAAAGGCTATCAAACGCGCATCAACCGAATCCTGCGGGAGGCGATGTTGAGCGAGTTGGGCGGTTAGGCCACGTCTATACCCGCAGAACAGCACCGGTAGCTTTTTCGCTTACCGAACTCGGCTAAACCCCAACGCCCAGTGGTAGCGCCACAATTGCCCGCCGTCGTGGTAGGGCAGGTCGATGACGGCGTATTTTTTGGCGCAGTCGATCACTTCGATGTGCTGGCTTTCGGCAAGCTGTTCGAGCGCGTCCAAGTAGCGCGGCACCGCCCACGGGGTGATGCGCGGCCCGGTGAACGGGTCGTCGAGGGCGCGGGCTTTGCCGCTGCTTGCCGACAGCCCTTCCTGAACGGCTTGCTTGCCGTTGTCTTCCAAGCGGTAAAAATCCAGTTTGCCGTCTTCGTCTGGTATTAAGGCGTAGGGCTGGCGTCCGAGCGGGTCGTCGCGGAACGGGTCTTTGCGTTGTAGATAGCCGCTCAACGCGGCGCGGGTTTCCCACCAGCGTTTCACCGGCGGGGCTTTTTGGCCCGCGGGGTCGGCGCCGAGCATCAAATCGGCAAGGCGGGCGTGTTCGAGGTCGGCGAGGTTGGTTTGCCGCGTCAAAGGCTCGCGGGCTTGGATGCGCGGGGCGGCGCTGATGATTTGCCATTGTGCCGGCACGAGCAGTTCGGCGAGGCGGTGGCTGTGCAGGCCGAAGCTGGCGCTTTCAAAGCCGGGGCGCAGGAAGGCGGGGCTGTTGTCGCCGTTCTCCAAATGCCGCAGGTTGGTATCGAGCAGGTAAATATTCGGCTGATTTTCCGGGCAGTTGAAGCGGCGATGGCGCTGGACGCGGCCGGCGAGTTGGATGATTGAGCGCATTGAGGACGGTTCGACGATGGCCCAGTCGTAATCGTGATCGCGCCCGACTTCGGCGACGGCGGTCGCCAGCACGATGAACAGATGATCCGGTTCGGACGAAGCGGCAAGGGATTGGCGCAGGCCGGGGCGGTCAAACACCGCGTCCGCTTGCTGGCGTTTGAGGACGCCATCCAATTCGCGCTCTATCGCCGCCCGCACCAACAGCGGATGGCGCGAGTGGTAGACGCACAAATGGATATGGCAACCGGCTTCGGCGCCGAGCGCGGCGAGGCTGAGGGCGACATCAAACAGCGGGTCGATGTTCGCCATGCGGACAAGGCCAAAACTGACGCGCTGCCCGCCGTGCGGATCGATGCTGTGGTGTTGGCGGTGCAGCGTGTGCAGCAGCGGGCGCAGGTGTGCGGCAAATTCGCGGCAGAGGTCTGCGCGGGGTTGGCGTGGGCGGATCGGCAACGGCTGGATCGCGGCGCGGCGGCGCACTTCGCCGTGGCTGGCGGCAGCGAGTTTGGCGAGGCGGCGTTCGACGAAGCGGCGGTGCGCGGCAAGATAGTCCGCGCCGTCGGCGTGGTCGCTGGCCTCGGCGTTGAATTCGTCAAACCACGCGCAGCACACCGCCCGCCATTCGCCGGGGACGCCTCGGTGGTGTTGGTATTCTTTGCGGCCTTGCAAATAGGCTTGAAACAAGCCTTGCACCAGCGCGGGCGGCAAGGTGGCCGACGACAGCAACACCCGGCTGCCGAGCAGACCGGCCCAATGCACCAGCCGCGTCAAGGCCGGCAGGTCTTCGATGCCGAAATCATCCGGTTCGTCCAGCACCAGATCAGCCTTCATCAGCCGCAACATCGGCGCGATTTGATGCCCGCCGCGGGCACCTTCGGTGGCGGGCATCAAATGGTCGATGGTGCAGGCCAGCACTGGCGCGTCGAGCAAACGCCGGGCGTCGGTTTTGCCCAGCCAGTCTTTCAGCGGCCCATCTTCAAGGTTGCCGTCGTAATGGACGTAGTTGTGTTCCGGCAGCAAGTCGGCGCTGGATTCGGTGCCTTGTTGTGCGGCTTTTGATTCCGCTTCGGCCTGTTGGCGCTGTTGCTCGTGCAGGGCGCGGGTGGCAACGCCGCCGACCAGCACCGCCAAATCGGCGGGGCCAAGGTGCAGGCGGTCGCGGTAGGCGTCGCCGGTTTGCAAGGTCAAGGTGCGCAGCCCCAGCGCGACGGTGAAACGCGCCCCGCGTTGCGGATTTGCCAAGGCGTACATGATGCGCCCGTTGCCCAAGGTCTTGCCGCAGCCGGTGGAGGCCATGTTGACGCCAAAAAAGCCGTGCCGCTCACTGCGGGCTTGCAGGCTGGCGGCGCAGTCGTAGGCGAGGTTTTGCCAACGGAACAGCCCGCTGCTGCGTTCGCGGAATTTTTTATGGCGGGCGATGCGCGGCAGCGCGTCCGCCAAGCGCGGCAGGCTGCGCACGATGCGGCTGGCATTGACCTCGACGCCGATCAGATGCTCGTCCAAGCGTTGCTTGAGATTGCCATCGCGGTCGGTGTTGGCATACAGCGTTTTGCCCGACTTGCCGGGTTGGTCGCCATAGCGGGCATGGCTGGACTGTGCGGAGTAGTAATGATCCGCCAGCATCAAGGCCATGCGCGACAGATGCAGCACATAGGGGTTGTTTAATAACGCCGCCGCCTGATTTTCGTCACTGAGGCGGTGCCGCTGCAAAATGGCCTGCGCGACTTTGGCGGTATGTTGACGCCAATGTCGGCTGTCCATCGGCAGGTCGCCACTGAAATCCCAACAGGCTTTGGCGCTGGCCTCATCGGGGCGGCTGCCGCACCAGCCATGCTCGACCCCCTCCGGCAATTTTTGCAATGCGCTTGAGCGCTGCACATCGTCTTTTTTCATTGGCGGCGTCGGTAGCCGATGATGGCTGACCACCAGCCAGCCGACGATTTGCGCCAGCGGCGGCAAACCTTTAAATGGACTGGGCAAGGCTTGGCTGGTCATGCCGTCTTTTTGCAGCTTGTCGAGGCAGACTTTGCCGAAGGGTTCGGACGGATTGCAAAGCCGCGTCAGCCACGCTTGATCGCTGTCGCCGCAACTGCGGACAAACGCCTCGAACAGCCGCAGCGAGACCCACTCATGGCGGTAGGCGTCGGCGATTGGTTTGGCCGATTTGAGCTTTTTCTGAAACGCCTTATTGGCCTTGCCGACATCATGGAACAACGCGGCCAACCGCGCCAACAGCCGGATGTCTTCGGCGCTGTGCCAGTCGTTTTCATCCCCGGCCCGCAGCACGTCGCGGCCTGTGGTGTTGGTCGGCGTCGCGCCGCGCTCGTTGAACTGGCGACCATCGCCGACGATCCAGAGCAATTCGCTGTGGTCTTTGCCCCTGATCCAGTGGCAGTCGACGGCGGTGTTGCGGCGGGCGGTTTGGCGCAAGAGGCGGTGCAGGGTTGCCAAGCCTTGCTGGGTGATGGCGGTCTGCCACACGCGTTCGCCGCGCCGTTCGGCGAACTGGTCGAGGATGCGCCGGGTTTCGGCCAGCGCGTTTTTGCTGCACTGCGATATCAGTAAGATGTTCATGCCGCTTTTGCTCCCAATTCCTCCGCCGTCGCCTGTAGCGCGCCGATGATGAAGTCCAGCGCCTCGGCTTGGGCAAAGGCGTCGATGCAGGCTTGGCGGAAGGTTTGCTCGTCGTCGCCGCGCATCGCCGAGACGAAGGCTTGCGGCAGGATGATGGCGTCTTTGATGAGGTCGGCGGCGTCGAACACCAGTCCGCCGCGCCGGGTTTTGCCGTGCAGCACGGCCAGCCCGTGCGGCAGGCCCAGCACCCAGGTCGCCGTCGCGCCCAGGCCGTAGGCCAGATAATTGCCGTGGTCGAGGAAGCGGTTGGCCGGGTCGGTGCCGGTGCCGTGTTTGGCGCGGGTGAATTCGCCGTAATAGACCGCCTGGGCGGCCAGCTTGTAGAGCGTCTTGGTCAGGCGGGCTTCTTCGGTCAGCAGCGCCTGGTTGTCCGCCGCCGTCTCCAGCGCGCGCTTGGAATCGGCCAGCGCGGCGCAGAGGCGTTGCTTGTCCACGGCAAAGCCGCCGTCGGCCAGCGTCCGGTCGTTCGGCCAGCGCTGTTCGATGCGCTCCAGGCGGATGCGCTGGATGGTTTTCGCGGCGCAAAGGCGCAGACCGTCGTCAAACCAGAAGCGCACCCACTGTTGCAGGTATTGCGTCGGGCGGTATTCGCTTTGCGGGTTGAACCAGGCGACTTCCACGTCGATTTCGTTGGCGCTGTACAGCGGTGTGCCGCCGCCGCCGCAAAAGCCGACGATGACCCCGGCCTTGGCCAGCTCGCGCATCGCCGCCTGGGTGACGGAGGTGCCGGTGCCGAGCATGACGGTGGTGGTGTTGGCGATGGGGATGTTCCAGTACTGCGAGCGCTGGCCTGCGTCGGTGACGTATTCGACGCGCCCGCCGTTGACCAGCACACGGCAATGTTCGAGGTAGTAGAGGTTGGCGCGTTTGGAATGCAGGATGGTTTTGAGGTCGGAGGGGGTGAACGTGTCCATGGGGTTTCTGGGTCTCATGCCTTAAATTTAAGACTCTATGTGGATTTGGGGGGCTTCTGGTAAGATGCTCTGATGCAAGCAACCATTATATCAATCAAAAACTGCCTAAGTGCCTATGCACAAAAAATATTATATTCAATAAAATGTAATATCTTGTGCGGGCAAAGCGCCAATGAGCTGCTTGGCGGGGTTAGATAGCTTTGGCTGGTCATATGGCACGGTTGCCCGCAGAACAATATCTAGAAAGCGGCAGTATTGTGGCAAGATTAAATCTGCCCAACATGCCCTATGCTAAGAGCCAACGGCTGTCGGTTTACCACCATGCGATTGAGGGTTTAGCTCTTTCAAAGTAACTACGCCTTGACCACAAGTAATTGATATGTCGAGACATGCGGCTGCTTTGGGTGGTATGGCGGCTTGCTGGTCGGCTTTTTCGGGCCGTGCGGGTGCTTCTTTACCAATTAGGTATAGAAATTTTCCAATCGACTTATGTCGTTGTTTAGAAAAACGGTGCTGCGATGGCTATTAACATAGCCGAAACAAAAGAATATCTTGCCGAACTGTTGCGCGTGGAAAAGGATGCGCGAAAGAAGGAAAGGCTGCAATTTCTTCTGTATTGGCACAAGTCCGGTCTGGCGACCACGGCCTAGGCCAAGCGCTATAATAACCAGCACGGCTTGCATGGATTACTGGAATTGGACTATAAGGGCGACCAGCATCTTCGGATTATTCCTTTGTCCGCCATCGACGAATTGCAGGCCCGCCTACAGAACGTCATGCTGCTTTGCCAGCCGCCCTAAAGCCCGGAGGTCAACTCAATAGAGCAAGGCAAGATAGCCGGAGAGATATTCGAGACCATCGATGCGCTGAAAGAGCGCGTCAAGGCTCTGCTGGCCGATGCCGGAAACGAAACGTTCAAATCCATCGCGGCATTCGCCTCACGCCTTGGATGAGCTTTTGCTGACTGCGGTCTGCGCGGTGTTGAGCGGCGCGGACGGTTGGGCGGCGGTGGCGTTGTGGTGGCGGGGGGCCAAGCTGGCGGTTCCTGCCATTCGAGAACGGCGTGGCCTCGCACGACACGTTCGGGCGGGTGTCCGCGCTGCTGGACGCGGCGGTGTTCGAGGAGCGCTTCATCAGTTGGATGCGCTCGGTGTGTGGGGCCTTCGAGGGCTTGAAGGCCGCCCTCGACGGCAAGACGGTGCGGCGGGCGGCAACGCGATCCACCTAGCCTCGGCGTTCGCGCACGGCTTGGGGCTGGCGCTGGGGCAGGTGAAGACCGCGGAAAAGTCGAACGAAATCTTGCGCCTTTCCCGGAATTGCTGGACGCCCTGATGCTGAAGGGCTGCACGGTCACGATAGACGCGATGGGCTGCCAGAGGCGATTGTGCGGCCAAGATCGTCGCGCAGGAGTGCGACTACGCCCTGATACCCCGGGCTCGGCGGCGGCGACAGAGGGCTTCCTCGACGCGGCGGAACAGGCCGGCTACCGGGGCGCGGCGCACACCCAGGCCCGCTGGATCGAGAAAGACCACGGACGCATCGAGACGCGGCGCTGCGTAGCCACCGACGACCTGGGCTGCCTGGGCGAAGGCCGGAGCTGGGCGGGGGCGAAGGCTCTGGTGAGGGAGGAGTCCACCCGCGAAATCGGCGGGGCGGCCAGCGCCGAGCGACGCTATTGCGTCAGCTCGCGGCTGGCCGACGCGGAGCACATGGGTGCTGTGGTGCGCGGCCACTGGGGCGTGGGGACGGCCTGCACCGGTCGCTGGACGCCGCCTTCGGCGAAGACCAGGCGCGGATGCGCGTGGGCAACTCGGCGGAGAACTTCTCGATCCTGCGCCGCATCTCCCTGAACCTGATCCGCCTGGACAAGCCGGTCAAGGCAGGCGTCAAGAACAGGCGACTACTGGCCTGCTGCGACAATGCCTGTAGACAGAAATTACCAGGCATTCAAGCCGTTGCTTGATGCGATTGCCCTGGGTGGGCAGGCGGCTTTTTGCCTGCCCACCGTTTCGGTTTTCAAAAGGGTATTCGGAGTAGCGCGTGGGCAGACGATAGAGCCGTCTGCCCACCCTACCCGGCTTTGAATACAAGCATTTTTTCTTGACAAACTTCCATAGCCGCTCAATCAGGTTCAAGTTTGGCGAATATGCCGGCAAATATAACAGCTCGATGCCCAGCGTCCCCGCCAGCTCTTTTACCACCTTGGCATGTTGATATC
>JBJSYU010000649.1:0-9586 GCA_046089945.1 Candidatus Methylumidiphilus sp. | reverse complement strand
GTGCTTGACCGCCGCGTCCATGGCGAGGTATTGCGGCTGCGGCTGCTCGCAGGCGACGATGACATTGATGCAGTCGCGGCTGCGCAGGCAGCGGTCAGTGACCAGCAGCAAGGTGTTGGCGTCGGGCGGCAGGTAGACGCGGATGGCCGCGCCTTTTTTGTTGGCGACATGGTCGATGAAGCCGGGGTCGCCGGGATGTTCCTGACGCCAGACATGCGAGGCCAGCAGATAATTCAGCGAAGCCAACGGGCGCCGCCAAGGCACCTCGGCGGCGGCTTTCAGCCAGTTGGCATGCTGGCTGAGCATGGAATCGACAATATGCGCGAAAGCTTCGTGGCAGGCGAACAGCCCGTGTCGGCCGCTGAGCAGATAGCCTTCCAGCCAGCCTTGGCAAGTGTGTTCGCAGAGGATTTCCATGACCCGGCCTTCCGTCGCCAAATGGGCGTCGCCGGGCAGCGCTTGCGCTTGCCAGACGCGGTCAGTCACTTCAAACACGGGGGCGAGGTGGTTAGCGGATGCCTCATCGGGGCTGAACAAGCGAAAATTGCGGGCGTCGCGGTTCAGCACCAGCGTGTCGCGCAGGTATTTGCCAACGGCGCGGGTGGACTCGGCCAGCGCGTGGCCTGGCCGCTTTACGGCCACGGCGTATTCGCGCAGTTCCGGTAGGTTCAAGTCTTTCAGGCTGATGCCGCCGTTGGCGACGGGGTTGGCGCTCATGCGCCGCCTGCCTTGCGGGGCCAGCGCGGCGATTTCCGGCAACAGGCAACCGTGTTTGTCGAACAGTTCGTCGGGCCGGTAGCTTTGCAGCCAGCTTTCCAACTGCTTGACATGGCTAGGGTTGTCCATTTCGGCGATGGGCGTCTTATGCGAGCGCCAATTGCCCTCGGTGGGCTGGCCTTCGACCTTTTTCGGGCCGGTCCAGCCTTTCGGCGTGCGCAGCACGATCATCGGCCACAGCGGCTTGGCGGCTGCGCCACCGGCCCGCGCCGCCTGTTGGATGGCGCGGATGTCGGCCAGCGCCGCGTCCAGCGCCGCAGCCATGTGTTGGTGCATCGCGGCCGGGTCGTCGCCTTCAACGAAATAGGGCCGGTGGCCGTAGCCGACGAACAAGCTGGCCAATTCGTCACGGCCGACGCGGGCCAGCACCGCCGGCGTGGCGGTTTTGTGGCCGTTGAGGTGCAGGATGGGCAGCACGGCGCCGTCGTGGGCAGGGTCGAGGAATTTGTTAGAGTGCCAGGCGGCGGCCAAGGGGCCGGTTTCCGCCTCGCCGTCGCCGACCACGCAGGCGGCAATCAGGCCGGGATGGTCAAACACCACGCCGTAGGCATGCGACAGGGCATAGCCCAGTTCGCCGCCTTGCTGCACGGCGCCGGGCGTCTGCGGGGACGCAAAGCCGGGGATGCCGCCGGGGCAGGAAAATTGCTGGAACAGCCGCCGCAGGCCGTCGGCGTCGCGGCTGATGTGCGGATACAGCTCGCTGTAGCGGCCTTCCAGATAGGCGTTGGCGACTAGGCTGGGAACGCCATGGCCGG
The DNA here is from genome assembly GCA_046089945.1 of Candidatus Methylumidiphilus sp. Lineage (GTDB taxonomy): Bacteria > Pseudomonadota > Gammaproteobacteria > Methylococcales > Methylococcaceae > Methylumidiphilus. Next base: position 8,054 of record JBJSYU010000649.1, on the reverse strand, counting down.
GGCCGGCGATGTAGACCATGTCCAGATCCTGCGCCTTGATCGCCCGGTTGAGGTGGGCATAAATGAAATTCAGGCCGGGGATGGTGCCCCAATGGCCGAGCAGCCGGGGCTTGAGGTGTTCGCGCTTGAGCGGTGCCCGCAGCAAAGGGTTGTCGCCGAGATAAATCTGCCCCACCGACAGGTAATTCGCCGCCCGCCACCAGGCGTCTATCTGTTCCTGCTCTGCCGGGCTTAAATGCTGGGCGGGGGTTGCGGGGTCTTGGACTGTTGATACGTTCATGTTTCAGGAATGCTCCTTGGGGATTGGGCGGCAGTGTAATGTCCCTAGGTTGCGGGCCTGTGAAGCGGCAATCGCGGAACATCCGCCATTGACTAGCCGCCCCAGACACTCTGCCGGGAAAACATGTTGGTATTCTGCCTACCGGGGCAAGGTTTGGCAATCGCGCAGGCTGAGGCATGGGGATGGGTCTGCCGCTTAAGCTTAGGCATGCGCGGGCGAACCGGCGCCGGACTGCGTTTGCGCGGACGAGGATTGACGGTGGCGATGATTTGCGGGATAGTGCGCCGACTTCAAGAAAGCCTTCAGGACAAATCTTTCGGCCAAATGGCAAGTTGATCGGGCCATGCGCGGAAGCGGCTTGGCCTGGGCCTCTCCCAACGTTTAAATTGAAGCCCGGCCCACATTGCCGTGGCCAGTCACTTAAGTTGCTGTGATGCGGAGCGATAATCGATGATTGCATCCTTAAAAAAGCTTCTCCTAACCCGCTATGCCGCGCTGGCGCTATCGCTCATGGCGCTGGTCGGCATAGGCTACGGCCTAGGACAGCATGTGCCCGCCGTCCTGCTTTCCGCCGTGCTGTTCGCCGGCAATTATCTTTTGGAATCCACCAAGGCCGGCGACTAGCCCCCTGCCCCTTCAAAACTCCCTGCGGCCATTGAACGCATGGGACAGCGTGGCGCCGTCCACATATTCGATCTCCCCGCCGCAAGGCACGCCATAGGCGATGCGCGTGGGGCGGACGCCAAAATGGCGGGCCATCTCGCTGATGTAGTGGGCGGTGGCTTCCCCTTCGACGGTGGTGTTGGTGGCGAGGATCAGCTCCCTGACTTCGCCGCCGCCGAGGCGCCGCTCCAGCAGATCCAGCCGCAGTTCGTCCGGGCCGATGCCGTCCAGCGGCGACAAGCGGCCATTCAGCACAAAGTACCGGCCCTTAAACCCGGTCGATTGGTCGATGGCGAAGACTTCGGCGGGGCTTTCGACAATGCACAGCAGGCTGGCGTCGCGGTTGGGGTTGGCGCAAACAGCGCAGACCTCGCCCTCGGTCAGCGTGCGGCACAACTGGCAATGGCCGATGTGCTCCACCGCCGCCAGCAGCGCCTCGGCCAGCGCCTCCGCGCCCGGCCGGTTGCGCTGCAACAGATGGAACGCCATGCGCTGGGCGGATTTCGGGCCGACCCCCGGCAACACGCGCAGCGCTTGCATCAGCCGCGCCAAGCGCCCGCTTTCGCCCATGCCCTTAGAACGGCTAGAACGGCAGCTTGAAGCCGGGGGGCATGTCCAAGCCGCTGGCCAAGCCGGACATTTTTTCCTGCTTGAGCTTGGCGACCTTGCGCACGGCGTCGTTGACCGCCGCCGCCACCAAGTCTTCCAACATGTCGCGGTCTTCCTTCAACAGGCTGTCGTCGATGCTGACCTTGAGCGCCTCGCGCTTGCCATTCATGACGATCTTCACCAGCCCGGCGCCGGATTCGCCATGGACTTCCATGGCCGCCAACTCTTCTTGGGCTTTTTTGAAGTTTTCCTGCATCTGCTGGGCTTGCTGCACCAGGTTTGCCAGTGGGTTTTTCATCCTAATTTCTCCGTTGGGGTTAATCCAAGGGTTTGATGGAACCCGGCACGATCCGGGCGTCGAGTCGCTCTTTTAAGGCTTGGACGATAGGGTCTTGCGCGGCGGCCTGCTCGGCGGCTTGCTGGCGTTCGTCGTGTTGGCGCTGGGCCTGCTGGGCCGGGGTTTCTTGGGTGGTCGGTTTTTCCTCTTTGATGAGCAGCTTCACGGGCCGCTGGAAATAGCCCTGCAAGGCGCTTTCCAGGTTGGCCTCGCGCTGCACGGAGCGGAAGGTTTTCGCCAGCGGATCAAGCAGCAGCGTGACCCGATCCCCATCGACCCCGGCCAGCACGCAATGGTTGGCAAGCTGTTGCAACGGCCCGGCCAGGCCCATCCGCCGGATGATGTCCGGCCAAGCGGCGGCGGCAGGCGCGGCGTTGACTGTCACCGCAGCGGCGGCAGGCGGCGCGGAACGGCCGACCTCCTCCGGCCAAGGCGGCATGTCCATGTCCAGCGGCGGCACATCCACCACCCAGGGCGGCGCCTGCTCAACCGGCGCCGGCCGGGCCGGGGCTTCGGCTTGCCGGACAGGCGTCTCCTGGCGGCTAGGCGCCGGCGCTGGGTCGGCGGGGGGCGGTGGCGCCGGTTCACGGCGGCTAGGCGCTGGGTCTGCGGGCCGCGCGGCCGGGGCGCTTGGGCGAGGCGTCGCCATGCCGAGCTTTTCGCGCACTGAGGCCAGTTGGCTGGTCATGACGGCGCCCGCCGCCGTGGACTGCGCCGCTTCTGCCGCGGCGGGCTGCTGCGGCTGTGCGCCGCCGGACTTGGCCGGCAAAGGCGGCGGGCGCTGGCCGGCCTCGCCCGCATGCGCGGGCCGGAACGCCAGCATCCGCAGCAGCGTCATCTCAAATCCGCCACGCGGCTCCGGGGCCAGCGGCAAGTCGCGCTGGCCGAGCAGGCCGATCTGGTAAAACAACTGCAAGTCCTCGGCGCTGAGGCGCCGCGCCAGACCAAGGATACGCTCGGCGTCGTCGTCGTGGCGGACTGTCTCCGGCACCCACTGCGCCAGCGCGGCATGGTGCAGCACGATCAGCAGTTGTTGCAGCACGTCGGCGAAATTCGGCGCATGCCCGGCCAGTTCTTCAACGCCTGCCAGCAAGGCGGCGGCGTCATGGTCGGCCAAGGCATCCAACAGGCCAAACACCGGCTTGCGCGACACCGTGCCGAGCATCGCGCTGACCGGGCCATCTTCCAGGCCACCGCCACCATGCACTATCGCCTGGTCGAGCAGGCTTAGGCCATCACGCATGGAGCCGTCGGCGGCGCGGGACAAGGCACGCAAGGCGTTGAGTTCGTAGGCGATGCCTTCCTGGCTCAGGATGGCTTCCATCTGCCCACGAATTTGTTCAGGGCTGAGGCGCTTGAGGTTGAATTGCAGACAGCGGGAGAGGACGGTGACGGGGATTTTTTGCGGGTCGGTGGTCGCCAGCAGGAACTTGACGTGGGGCGGCGGCTCTTCCAGCGTCTTCAGCAAGGCGTTGAAGCTATGCCCGGACAGCATGTGGACTTCGTCGATCAAATAGACCTTGAAGCGGCCTTGGTTGGGGGCGTATTGGACGTTTTCCAGCAGGTCGCGGGTGTCTTCGACCTTGGTGCGCGAGGCGGCGTCCACCTCGATCAGATCGACGAAGCGGCCTTCGTCCACTTCCCGGCAAATCAGGCAATGCCCGCAGGGGTTGAAACCCTGCCGGTCTTCGCAGTTCATCGCCTTGGCGAGGATGCGCGCCAAGGTCGTCTTGCCGACGCCACGGGTGCCGGTGAATAGATAAGCGTGGTGGAGACGGTCGAATTCGAGCGCGTGGGTCAATGCCTTGACCACATGCTCCTGGCCTACGACTTCGCTGAAATTACGCGGACGCCATTTGCGGGCAAGCGCCTGATAGGCCATGGGCAGCGTTCACTGGAGGAAGCTTTAAGGGGAAGATTGGGTGGCGAGCCGAGAGAGCCGCACCCCGGCACATGAAGCATCTACTACCGTTGCTCCCTTCCGGGCCTGGCGGGGTTCGCAGCGCTGCATTGCGGGGGGACACTCCCGACTCCCCATTGAAACAGGTCGTCGGCTTAAGATGGCGGTGACTTGCCAGCCGTGAAAGAACGCGCATTATGGGCAAGGACGCGCCCTATTGCAAGCGCTAAATTCGGGTTTAATGGCATTGGATGCGGGATGTGTCCGCCCATTAAAAATAGCCCTCCTTCTTTTTGTCTTCCATTGATCCGGTCTGGTCGTGGTCGATCACGCGGCCTTGCCGCTCAGAGGTCGTGGCCAGCAGCATTTCCTGGATGATATCGGGCAGGGTGGCGGCGCTGGATTCGACCGCGCCCGTTAACGGGTAACAACCCAAGGTGCGGAAGCGCACACGTTTCATCAGCGGATCTTCGCCCGGCGCCAAGGGCATGCGCTCGTCGTCCACCATAATCAGCACACCGTCACGCACCACCACCGGGCGTTCTTTGGCGAAATACAGCGGCACGAGCGGAATGTCTTCCAGATAGATGTATTGCCACACGTCCAACTCAGTCCAATTGGACAGGGGAAACACGCGGATGGACTCGCCCTTGTTGATTTTGCCGTTGTACAGATTCCAAAGCTCCGGGCGTTGGTTTTTCGGGTCCCAGCGGTGATGGTGGTCGCGGAAAGAATAGATGCGTTCCTTGGCGCGGGATTTTTCCTCGTCGCGGCGCGCCCCGCCGAAGGCCGCATCGAAGCGGTATTTGTCGAGCGCTTGCTTGAGCGCCTCGGTTCTCAGGATATCCGTATGGGTCTTGCTGCCGTGTGTGAACGGGTTGATGCCCTGCGCCAGCCCCTCCTCGTTGGTGTGGACAATCAGATCCAAACCCAGCTCGCGCGCCAAGCGGTCGCGAAACGCATACATTTCACGAAACTCCCACGTGCTGTCGATGTGCAGCAGTGGAAACGGCGGCTTGCCGGGGTGGAATGCCTTCCGGGCCAGATGCAGCATGACGGTGGAATCCTTGCCGATGGAATAGAGCATCACCGGGTTTTCAAACTCGGCGGCGACTTCGCGGAAGATGTAGATGCTCTCCGCCTCAAGCTGCTTCAAGTGGGTCAGGCGTTGCGAATGCGGTATCGTCTTGGTGTCCATATTACTTGTCAATGTGTCATGGGGTGAACTGGGCAACGCAGGCGGCACGTTTTAGCCGGTCGTTGACGGCCCGCCAAGCCTCAAGCGAAGGCGGCGCTTCCGCCAGCAGCGCGTCGAACCCGGCCGTGTCGAGCAGGCGCAGGACGGCATACAGTTTGCGGGCATACTCCGCCGGCTCGCCGGGCAAAAAGAACGGCGCCAGCAGGGGCGACCGGCCGGTCGCCCCTGCCTGAATTGCGCTGCCGCCGTCGCCGATGAAAATCGCGGCTGTTCGCATGCCGCCGCGCATCAGTTCATCGCCGCGCGGCTTTAACCGGGACAGCGGCCACACCTCGAACCGCGTCAACGGCGCATAATGGGTGTCGAGCATCCCCGGCGCACGGATGCCGCCGGCCGGGATTGGCGCGACAATTTCATCACCAAGGGCTTCTTCAAGCGCCGACTGCGCAATGGCGCCAGGACGCAGCAGCCTAGGTTGCGCTTCCGCCAAGCTCAGGATAGTGGATTCCACGCCCACGGAGCAGGGGCCACCATCTAGGATCAGGTCCACCTTGTCCTTCATTTCCGCGCGCACATGCCGAGCGCGGGTGGGGCTCACCCGGCCAAAGCGGTTGGCCGAAGGCGCCGCTACCCCGCCGCCAAAGGCTTCCAACAACTTCAGGGCCACGGGATGGTTCGGCACGCGCAACCCCACCGTGTCCTGCCCGCCAGTCACCTCCAACGGCGCATGTCCGCGTTTCAAGATCAAGGTCAACGGCCCCGGCCAGAAGGATTCCGCCAGCCGGTAGGCTTTTTCGGGGATATCCCTCGCCCAATAATCCAAGGTGCCGGGATCATGCAGGTGGACGATGAGCGGATGATCCGCAGGACGGCCCTTGGCTGCGAAAATCCGCCGCACGGCCAGCGGATCGGCGGCGTTGGCCCCCAATCCGTACACAGTTTCCGTGGGAAACGCCACCAATCCGCCATTCCGCAACAAGCTTGCGGCGGCATCGATCAGGCTGGGTGAAGCTTGTTGCATCTTGATTTACCGTGGAAACATTAGTGCCGCGGGTTGGGCAAGGTCTTTTTATTGCCCACCGTTCCGCCCCATCCCAAGGCATGCTTCGCGTGGGCGGGCGATCTCCAAAACGCGATGCTTGGCAAGGCAAAGCCTCTAGCCGGTATTCCTCATCCCCGCCGCGATGGCGTTGATGGTGCGCAGCAACGGGTTCAGCCAAGATGGAAGCCGAAGGTTTCCGCAAGCCGGATCAGATCCTGCAATTCCAGCGAGGCGATTTCATTGTCCCCATGGGCGCTGAGCGACTCATGGATGAGCCTTTCATCGCGCCGCAACGGGAATGCCCGCAGATGATGATGTCTTTGACGCCCAGCCCAGCCACGGCGAACTCGATGGCCGCCGCCTCGCCGCCCTACCCCGCGCCATAGGGCGGGACGATGTTGCCAGCGTTGCGCAGGATGAACAGCTCGCCCGGCTCGGTCTGCATCAGCAGGTTTGGGTTGATGCGCGAGTCCGAGCAAGTGATGAACAGCATATCGGGCGATTGCCCCTGCGCCAAGCGCTCGAACAGCTCGCGCTGCGAGCCGAAAATCGTCGATTGGAGCTGGTGTAAGCTCTCTATGCAGTTTGTGCATGGCGAATATTCGGTGGCGTTGTGCGGATGGTGCACAGCGTATCCGAACGTTTTGCAATCGCAAAATAGAATGTTTAGAATGATTCCATCGTTATTTTCTATTGTTCTGGATGCCCATGCAGCGGATGAATTTTCAGCATTTGTTTTATTTCTGGAACGTGGCTTGCGAGGAAAGCGTCACCCGCGCATCGGAAAAACTGCACTTGGCGCAACCCACCATCAGCGGCCAACTGGCGGCGTTCGAGCGCGCTATCGGGGAGAAGCTGTTTCAGCGGGAAGGCCGCAAGCTGGCGCTGACGGAGACGGGGCGTATCGTGTTCCACTACGCCGAGGAGATATTTTCCCTAGGCAGGGAACTGACTAGCCACCTGAAGGGCAGGCCCGCCGGTCGGGCCATGCGGCTGACCGTGGGCGTGGCGGATGCCTTGCCCAAGCTGATTGCCTACCGCCTCATCGAACCGGCCTTGCGCCTGCCCGAACCCGCGCAGATCCTGTGTTACGAAGACAAGGCGGAACGCCTGCTGGCGGAGGTTTCGCTGCAAGGGATTGATCTGGTCTTGTCGGATATCCCCCTGTCGCCGGTCAGCGGCGCCAAGGCGTTCAACCATTTGCTGGGGGAATGCGCCGTCACCGTGTTCGGCGCGCCGGCATTGGCCGCGGCCTACCGCGCGGATTTTCCCCGCTCCCTCTGCGGGGCGCCGTTTCTGCTGCCCACCGGCAACACCGCCCTCCGGCGTTCGCTCGACCAATGGTTTGACGCCGAGGGCATCGCCCCGCGTGTCCAGGCGGAAATCGAAGACAGCGCCCTGCTCAAGACCTTCGGCAGCGGCGGCGCCGGCCTATTCGTCGCCCCCCGCGTCGTCGAGGACGAGATCGCGCGTCAATACAACGTGCAGGCCGTCGGTCGGATTGACGCCGTGCAGGAACGTTTCTATGCCATCACTCGCCGCAGCAAGCTCAAGCACCCGGCCATGACCGCCATATTGGAGAACGCCCGCGAGAACCTGTTTAGTCCGGGGAAAGGGATGGCCGATGCCACTAACGTAGGGAAGCCTCCCCTCGCCCCGTGGGGAGAGGGTTAGCGTGAGGGGCAAATCATTGGATTTTAAGACCCTCCCCCTACAAGGGGGAGGGAGTAAAGACTTAATCAGAGCCTCCTTAGGTGATTTCCGCCAAAGCCCATCCCATCAAACGGGCCGGATCAGGGCGTCAAATGCGCGGCGGCGCCGGGCGTGCGCGGCTACGGCGCAGGCAACCGGGCGGCTGCTAGAAGCTGAGGAAAATCCGGGGGACGGGCGGCAACGCGGGCCCGCCCGTGGACTGGGTCGCCGCGCGGTTCGTGTTCTCTTGGCTTAAGCCGGAAGCTTCCAAACGGCTTCTTAAACGTTGAACCTGAAATGCACGACATCGCCGTCATGCATGACATACTCCTT
>JBJSYU010000648.1:0-2523 GCA_046089945.1 Candidatus Methylumidiphilus sp. | reverse complement strand
CATTCCTCACGGGCATGCGCAGGCCGCGCCACTCTTGGCCTGGAACAGCCTCAGGAGTATTTCGCAAACCAATTAAACCCACCTCGCGCCATTGTAATTTGCGTCGATAAACCAGCAAGCGATATCGTCGGCGCTGTGGCTGCGGTCTGCCCCTTAGCCGGGTCGTAGATGTCGAAGCGCGGCGGGGCTGGCAGCCCGTCACGCTACCTGTTGGCAAAATGCCTCAGCCAACCGGCAAGGGACGGTTTTCGCTGAATCGTGTGGTGTGGCAACCGGCCAGTTTGCCATCCCTGGACGCTGGATTCCGGCTCCCGGCCGGAATGACGGAGGTTTTTCGGCATGGGCAGGGCAATGTTGCTGATTCAGGCCGCACCGAGCCTCAATCCGCCGCCACGCCGGCCCGCCGCAGCGCGGCCAGCAGGGGGCTGAGTTCGGCGGACAGCGCTTCGATGAGGTCGGACAATTCGGCGGGGGCGGCTTGGCGGCGGCAGGCTTGCTCTAGTTCCAGCGCGGCTAGGCGCAGCCCTTCCGCGCCTAGGGTCGCGGCGACGCCTTTCAGCGTGTGCGCCAGCCGCGTCGCTTCGGGCATTTCGCCTAGGGCGAGGTGGGCTTGCAGCAGCGCGGCGTCTTTGCCGTGGTTGGCGAGGAACAGGCCGAGCATGCGCAGGTAGCTGGGCAGTTTGCCGCCGACGTGTTCCAGCCCGGTTTGGGCGTCCAGCCCGGCGATGCTGGCCAGCATCGCCGGCACGGCGACCGCGGCGGCGTCCGGCGCGGGCCGATCCGCCACCGTCGGCTGTGCCGCCGGGGATAGCCAGCGCAGCAGCGTGGCGTACAGCGTCTCCGGGTCCACTGGCTTGCCGACGTGGTCGTCCAGCCCGGCGTCCAGGCATTCTTGGCGGTTTTCGTCGAAGGCGTTGGCGGTCATCGCCACAATCGGCAGCATGCCTTTGCCCTTGGGCAGTTGGCGGATGGCGCGGGTGGCGTCGAAGCCGTCCATGACCGGCATCTGCAAGTCCATCAGCACGAGGGCGTAGCCGCCGGCGGCGACACGCGCCACGGCTTCGGCGCCGTCGGCGGCCACGTCCACGGCGAGGCCGATGTCGGCCAGCAGTTCGCAGGCCACTTCCTGGTTGACCGGGTCGTCTTCCGCGACCAGCACCCGCAGGCCGCGATAATGCTGCGTCAACACCTGCTCCGGCGATTGCGCGGCGGCGGCGGGCGGGGCCGCAGGCTCGGCCAGCCGCCGCAGCCGGGCGGTCATCCAGAAGACGCTGCCGACGCCGGGCGCGCTGTTTAGCCCGACTTCGCCGCCCATCATGTCGGCGAGACGTTTGGCGATGACCAGCCCCAGGCCGGTGCCGCCGTATTTGCGCGTGGTGCTGTCGTCGGCTTGGGTGAAGGCCTGGAACAGCCGTTGTTGCTGCGCCGGGCTGATGCCGATGCCTTGGTCTTCGACTTCCAGCCGCAACAACACGTTGACGCCGTCGTCTTCCAGCAGGCGGGCGCGGACGCTGATCTGCCCGCGCTCGGAGAATTTGATGGCGTTGCTGATGAAGTTGAGCAGGACTTGGCCTAAGCGCAGCGGGTCGCCGTGCAGTTGCGCCGGGACGGCCAGGTCGATGTGCTGGACCAGGCGCAGTCTTTTGGCGGCGGCGCGTTCGGCCAGCATCGCGCAGGCGCGTTCGATCACTTGCGCGGGCGAGAATTCGGTGTTTTCCAGGCCGAGCCGGCCGGCTTCGATTTTCGACAGGTCGAGGATGTCGTTGATGACGCTGAGCAGGTGCTGGGCGGCGGTTTCGACCTTGGCCAGTTGCGCCTGCGGCTTGGCGTCGGTGATTTGTTTGCGCAGCAAATGGGTGAGGCCGATGACGGCGTTCAGCGGGGTGCGGATTTCGTGGCTCATGTTGGCCAGGAACGCGCTTTTGGCGAGGTTGGCGGCTTCGGCGGCTTCTTTGGCGGCCAGCATTTCGGCAGTGCGCCAGCGCACGAGGTCTTCGAGGTGGTGGCGGTGCAGTTCCAGTTCGGCGGCGGTTTGCTTGCGGTCGGTGATGTCTTGCACGGTGCCTAGGCCGGCCAGCGGGCGGCCGTCGCCGTCCCATTCATTAAGGGAAGCTAGATAAATCCCAGTGAGGATGCGAGATAATTGGGGATGAGCCGGGATGAATCAGGATCGCAAACTAGCCAAAAAACGGACGCTGATTTTGACAATCGCCGCGCTGTCTGCGTCGGACAGACCAAGGAACGCGCGGGCCGGAATATCGCCCCAAGGTACGTTTTTTCCAAACGCCCCCTTGCTTGCACCAAACTGCTGGACGGCGGCGTAAACCATCGGCGATCCAACCATCACGCCAGCAGAGCCTAGCAACTGCCACGAGATAGCATGCCCCAACCTCTGCGTATGCCCGATCAGAGGTTTTTTGCTGCTCCACAGCCGCTCGCCTTTTTTCGAGAGCAGCTTGCGGTCTTTTGACACCGTGCCTTTCTTCCCCAGCACATAGCGGCTGATCGTGACTGGAGAGTTCG
>JBJSYU010000647.1:0-5238 GCA_046089945.1 Candidatus Methylumidiphilus sp. | reverse complement strand
TGTCACTTGCACTTACACTTTTTACTGACGCTTTACTTACACTTACACTTATACTTACACTATAGCGTATACTTATACTTACACTTCTACTTATACGCATACGTCTAATCCAAAGGCGCGTTCCTGCATAATGTCATGCCGCTGATTGCCGAGGCCGAACACGGGACGTTCTATGGCGTGATGGGCCAGCGCGGGCCGTCCCCGGACGAGTTGATGGATTTACAGGAAGCCTGTTCCGGCGACATGAACATGATGCGCCACTGCCGCCAGTGCCGCGCCGACGCGGTGGGTTTGTTGGGCGAAGACCGCGGTTCCGAGTTCACGCTGGATAAAATCGACGCGATGGAAATCGATTACCAGTCGGCGATGGAAATGCGCAAAGTCGTGCAGGAAGGTATACTCGCCGACATGAACGAAAAACGCGCCGCCGCCGCCGAAAAGGCCAAGCCGAAGATTCCCGCAGGCACCCGCCCGGTGCTGATGGCGATAGCCACCTCCGGCCAGGGTTTGATTAACCAGCATTTCGGCCATGCCAAGGAATTCCAGATTTACCAGGCGTCGCCGGATGGCGTGAAATTCATGAGCCACCGCAAGACCGACCAGTATTGCTCAGGGGATTCCACCTGCGGCGAGGCGGAATCGGCGCTGGCGCAAACCATCCGCTCGCTGGCCGGCTGCGAGGCAGTGCTATGCTCGAAGATTGGCTATGAGCCTTGGGAATTGTTGGAGGAAGCCGGTATCGTGCCGAACGGCGAACATGCCATGGAGAATATCGAGGAGGCGGTGATGGCGGTGTATCTGGAGATGCACCGGTTGGGAAAGTTGGATGAGGCACCGGCGAAACTGCAACGGGCGAACGCTTGACAATTACTCCCCTCCATTAACTAAAAACGCGGCCTGTTGGCCGCGTTTTTTATGGGTCACAAAGGTTTACCTGATTAGCAAGATGATTCAGCCAACAGGAAGGGATGGCTTTCGCTGAATCTTGTTGTGTGGCAACTAACCAGTTTGCCATCCCTGGACGCTGGATTCCGGCGCCCGACCGGAATGACGGAGATTCTTTCAGTATTAGCTGAACTATATTGCTAATCAGGAAGGTTTAAGCCTTATTTCGCCTCAATCTGCCGCACCGCCAACTCCAAGGCTTCCATGTGCATCGCCGTCATGTGGTAAGGGTCTGGCTGGTCGCCGGCACAGCCCGCTGTCGCGCATACGCTTTTCGGCTGGCCCAGCCAACCGCCGTTCACGTCGTCTATCCATTCGTCGGTGACATATTGCAAGGTTTGCTCGTAGCGCGGACGCAAGCCCGTCTTGCCGCGCACGACCATGAAATGCATCAGCGCCCGCAGGCATTCGCTCTGCTGCCAATACCCTTTGGTCTGATCAACACTGCCTGTGCCGGACACCTTAAAAAACGCGCCGCCTTTGATATTGTCGTAACCCGTGCCCAGCGCAAAGTCTAAAACGCTTTGCGCGGCCTCCGAATAGGCTTCGGCAAACCCTTTGCTGCCCGCACGGCTTAACAAATAAGCCCACTCAAACTGGTGGCCCAAATCGGTATAGCCGCCCTTGCCGTCCGCCAAAGGAATCCAGTTTTCATCATACCATTCCTCGATATAAGCAGAACCGTCGGGCCGACGCCGCAGCAAGGTGTTCAACACAAAATCGCCCACGCTTTCGGCAGCGGCCAAAGCCTCTTCGCTGGCGGTAGCATGGTAGAAGGCCAGCATCGCCTCGAACAAGTGCATGATGGGATTTTGCGTCCGCAACTCGTGGGCCACGACAAAATTGCGCGGCGCGGAACGGCGAAACCCACCCGTCGGATCGCGCATCTTATCCTTCAACACACGCCAACCCTCCAGCGCCGCGTCCCGAAAACGCGGCTCCGGGGCGATGCTGTAGACATGGGCCAGCGCAAAAATGGCGAAGGCATGGCCATAGGTCTCCTTGCCGTCATCGACCACCTTGCCATCCGGGGCCACAGCCTTGTACCAGCCGCCAAACTCCGCGTCATGGAAATGCTCTAGCAGAAAATCCGCGCCGGACAAGGCGGCGTCGCGGTAGCGCTTGTCGCTGCTGACCTCGTAACCACTGGCAAAGGCATAAATGGCGCGGGCCTGAAAGATCAAGCTGGTTGATGTGCCGGGGATGGGGTGCCAGTCGCGGCTGAACGCCGGCGCCATGTAGCCGTTGGCGGTCGGCGACAGCGTCAGCCAATGCGGCAACACGCCGTCGAGCAACTGTTGCCGGTGCCAGTCCGCGTCGATCTTCGCCGCCGGCATCAAGCCGGAGTCGCAGCCTAAAAGCAGCGCAAGCATGCAAAAAACAGAGACGAGCCACACACGCATGATAGCCATTCATTGTTCCTGGATTTTTTGGTTTTGTATTTTATTCCCAGCTTGCGGGCTGGGATGTTGCGATGCCGGTATAGTCTCACGCACACCGCTAAGTTTCAATCCGCACACGGATTTGCGGCCTGGAAACACGCGCAAAGCGCACCGTCGCCACGCCCGCCTAGCGAGCATTTGCGGTTTTTTGTCGCCGCATGATTTGGGTATATTGGCAAATTTGTTTGGTGTTTTAATATTAGCTATAAAACCTGCATTTCCCCACTTGATTTCCATGTCGGAAAGACCGGTTGCAACCCTTCCAATGCTATTTTTTTCACACGAAAAAACGCCGGGGCTAAGCGCTTAGCTTAGCGGCCCGGCGTGGGTTTACAAGCCTATGCGGCGGGGTGCGCGCCCCGCCGCATGGGTTTGTTTTCGTGTCAGCCCGCTACCAGGCCCACACCGTCGCCTGCGGGGCGAGGAAGGTTTCGCCCTTGGCCGGGAAGTTGTACCAGTCCACATCCTGCGCCCCTTGCGAGCCTACGAAGTTGCTGAACTTCGGGTAGCTCCTGCGGATGTCGGTCTTCTCATAAGGCCAGTTCCAGCCGGTGGGCATCAGCATCGCGTAGGGGTAGCCGTTGGCGTCTTTGACGGCGGCGTTGACTTGCAGCAGTTGCACGGTCTTTTTGGTGTCGCGCACATACAGGTAGGGGTCGAACGGCGCCGCGCTGATCGCGGCGGAATCCACCGGCCGGCTGAGGGTGACTGTGAACACGCTCTTCGGCCCTTTCAGGTAGGCGCGCGCTTCCACCGGCCACGACAAGGTGTTGGTGAAGACCTTGTTGTAGTTGGTGAACAGCGGGTTCGGAAACAACTTGCCGGTGTCCTGGAACGCCAGCACGTCCGCCGTGCCGGTGGACAGCACCGGATTGACGCCGCTGCATGCGAAGGTCGCCTGCGGGTTGGCCGGCAATGCGGTCTTGCATTCCACCCGCGCCTGCACCGCCGCCGGCAGGCCGATGCGCAGATGCCAGTCGTGGGTGTAGGCGGCGCCCTTCGCCATCAGGTAGGCGGTGCCTTCGATCTTCACCACTTGGCTGTCGCTGTTCAAGCCGTATTTGACCTGATAGCCGATGACCGCGTCGTTGAAGTCATAGTCGCCGATGGCTTGGTCTTCGTAGGCGACGAGGTAGAACGTGTTGCCGGAGGGGAAGCTGTTCCATGACACGACTTCCATCGGGTCGGCGGCCGGCGTCGGGTTGGTCAAGGCCGTGGCCGGTGCTTGTTGCCGCCCCGGCGCGTATTTGTCGATGAACTGCCGGTCGGCGGCGTTCAACAACGCCAGCCGCTCGCCTTCGCCAGTGCAGTCGTAGAACGCCTCCGGGTCGCCCTTCGCCACCGCCGTCTGCATGAACTCCACCGCCAGGCTGGCGAAAGCCAGTTTCACCGCGCCGTCCAAGGCTTCGTTGATGCGGCACTTCAAGGTGCTGTCGAAGGTGTTTTGGTAGGCGTTCTGCGCATTGGCGCGCGGATTTTCGTCACTGCCGATCAAGGTGTATTGCGGCTGGCGCGCGCTGCCGTTGAGTTCGGCCAGCAGGCTGTAGGTCTCCGTGTAACAGGCGCCGTTGCTGATGGCGTAAGCCTTTTGCTTGCCGTCGCTGAATTTCAGCGTCAGCACCGCGTCTTTGACCGCCACGCCTTGGGATTGCGCGGTCTCCGTGCCTTCAAGCGCCTCCAACACATTGACGCCAAACGCCAGATAGCCGCCGTTGTCCTGCCGGTAGGTTTCCAGATCTTTCGCGCTCACGTCCTTGGACAGGTTGACCGTGCCAGAACATTGATTGACCGGGTCGGTCAGCGGCCTGGAGTCGATGGGGATGAAATCCAAAGACGTGATGCTGTGTTGCGGGCGTTGGCTGTCGAGAAAATCGGCGCCGCCGGCGTTCGGGCTGGCCAGGGTCAGCGTCACGCGGATCTGGTCGTCTGTTCCGGGGGCCACCGCATCGTTCGTGGAGAAGTACGGCGGGATGCCCATCGGGCTGGACTCGACCACCACATAACCGCCCAAAGGCAGGTTGGTGTAGCGGTACTGGCCGTTGGCGTCGCTGGTGGTGTTGGCGTACAGCAGGCCGTCCGTGTAATCGCCATCGCCGTTCGGGTCGGTGTACAGGCTCAGCGTGGCCCCGGCCAGCCCGGCGTATTGCCCGGCCATATTGCCGCGGCCGTCGGTGTCGTGGCGCACTTGGCCGCTGATCGAACCGGCATGCGGTGTCCGCGAGTCGAGGAAGTCGCGGCCTGCGACATGGGCAAAGCTGGTCATCGCCACCGCGATGCGGTCGTCGCTAGGCGGCGCCGCGTCGTTGGTGGAGGTGTAGCCGGCCGGGTTGGTTTCGACCACGACATAGCCGCCGGTCGCGGTGATGGCGAACAGGTATTGGCCGTCGGCCGCCGTGGTCTGGTTGTCGATGGCGACGCCGTCGGCGGGGTTGCCGTCACCGTTGGGGTCGGTGTACAGGGTCAGTTGCGCCCCGGCCAGCCCGCCGTAGGCGGCCGACAGGTTGCCGTCGCCTTGGCTGTCATCACGCACCTGTCCACTGATCGAGCCAGCTTGTCCTGCGGCATAGGCCATGCGCAGGTAGTCTTCGACTTCGCCGCTGGTCGCCGCGCCGGTCGGGCTGTCGCCGCCTTGGCCCTTGGCGTCGGTGACGCGGAAGCGCAGCGCGGTGTTGCCAGTCGTGACATTGCTTGGCACGGCCACGGTCAGGCTGTTGACGCCCGCAACCAGCGCCTTGTCGTTGAAAATGCGCTCGCCGCCGTCAAACACGCCATTGTGGTTCCAATCGGCCCAAACGCTCAGCCAGCCGGCCGCCGAGGCGGTGACTTTCAGGGTGGCGTTCTGCCCGCCCTG
>JBJSYU010000646.1:0-11511 GCA_046089945.1 Candidatus Methylumidiphilus sp. | reverse complement strand
TTAATTTGCACAGGAACTTACACGAACAAATGAGGAATATATGAATAATCTGCGAAGTATATTAGTTATTGGAATTATGTTAGCCGATAAAGTCAATCTTGCTGAAAGTATTGCGCATGAGTTGTCGCAGAGCCAAAAGTGGTCTGTCGAGCAGAAATGGGTTTCAATCGGCAAAACCATAGCCAAGAGTTCGCAGATGGATATTGTTGAGCACTTAGAAAATGGGGAACCAAAATTTGTCATCCTCAATCGTATTTTAAGCGAAACCAACTTAGAGAAGTATGACTATATTATTATAACTGATGATGATATTGTCCTTCCAGTTTGTTTTCTTGAGACATATCTTGCAATGGTTGAACAGCATGATTTTGCTTTATCACAACCTGCCAGAACCCATGACAGCTATATTGATCACCGTTTTGTGGAACAATTGGATGGCATTAATGCGAGGCAAACCATGTTTGTGGAAATTGGCCCATTGTTTTGCATACGCGCCGATGCAATAGGAGTCCTCATCCCTTTCGATGTGACAACTCCCATGGGATGGGGATATGATTTCACTTGGCCTTTGACGATGGAAGCGGCGGGATTGAAAATGGGTATAGTGGACATAGCCCCTGTCAGTCACAAATTAAGGAAACCCGTTTCCAATTATTCACACGGAGACGCAGACCGGCAAATGAAAGCCTATCTGTCGAGTCACCCGCATTTGCAAATGGAAGACGCATTCCGCATTATTGAGTCGTTTTGTTAAGCCATATGTCAATTCTAGCCAAGCCAATTTGCAGCGTTCTATTGTGCACTTACAACCGTGCGGATTTGTTGCGGAAGACCCTGGAAAGCCTCTGCTGTCAGACCTTGGATAAGGCGCTTTTTGAGGTTATAATTGTGGACGATGGTTCCCAAGACGCCGCACGCGAGACGGCGCTTTCCTTCCGGCTGCGTTTGCCGTTGCGATATTCGTATCAGCGCAATTCAGGGTTGGCAAGCGCACGGAACCACGCCCTCTTTCTCGCCCAAGGCAAGATTATCCTCCTGCTCGATGATGACGATACTGCTGCCCCGTCTATGCTTGAAGAGCATGTTCGCACCCATCAGTTGTATCCCGCTGAAAACTACGGCGTACTGGGATATACAAATTTAGCACCCAATATTGCCGATGATCCTGTCATGCATTTTGTGACCAAAATTGGCAAATTTCTTTTCTCGTATCCCGATATCAAATGCGGCCAGATCCTTGACTTTTCCTATTTATGGGGAGGGCGCTCATCATGCAAACGGCGATTCTTACTGGAGAATGGAATATTTGACCCAATATTCAAATTTGGATGTGAGGACATAGAACTTGCCTATCGGCTTAGCAAGCATGGCCTGCGCGTCGTTTACAATTCCCGCGCCATTACGACCATGGTGCGGTCGATAGGATATGATCAGTTCTGCGAGCGCCTCACAAAGCAGGGCAGATCCAATTTCTTTTTTAGCCAGTTGCATCCTGAGCCTGTGGTGCGCAAATGGACTGAGGTGGATGATTTGCAAAAATGGCCATTGTTGGAACCTGTGTATGAGATGATGCGCAAATCGGGCAGAGATGTGGATGCAATATTCCGCCTAAAGCAGGAGATTGGGATTGCGTCAGCAGAAGACCGAAGATTGCTTCACGAAGCCTATTGGATCGCCTTCCGTGCCAGCAAGATTAAGGGTATCGCTGAGGCAGCCAATGCTGCGTCACCCCAATAATTTTCAGGTACTTTAGGGTTCATCGGCTTGATATGTATTCAATAAGTTTCCAGGCTTTTGTGGCAATGTTGTTGTGATGCAAAACCCCGAAAATGACCGGATAAAGGAACTGCAGGCGCTGATCGGGGATCGGGATGCCCAGATTCTTCGCCTCAATATCGAAATCAGCGAAGCCAAGCAAGAGCTTGCCGAGGTCTACCGTTCCATGTCTTGGCGTGTGACCGAGCCTTTGCGCAGGGCGAGAAGAATCTTGGGCAGGGTGTCTGGGCCGTGTAAAAAAAGTTGCGCCATTTTTGTGGGGAAAATCGCAGGCAAAATTTTGCGTAAGATGCCTTGTTCGGCCAAGCAGCGGGAAGTTTTGCAAAATATATTTTTCGCACGGTTTCCCGGCGTATTCGCGGCAGATGTTGCATTCCGCTTATGGGAAATAGATAAATATCAATTAAAATCGAAGGAAAGTATCCGTCGTCGCATCGATAGTTTGGCGCAATCATCAATTGACGACAAAAGGCTGTACGCTATATCTCTCCCGGCCACTAAAAATCCTTATGTTTCAATTATAATACCAGTATATGGTCAAATAGACTATACGCTAAACTGCCTATTATCATTGACAAAAATCAGGACAAAATATTCTTTTGAGGTTATTGTCGTCAACGACTGTTCAACCGATGACACACACGAAAAGCTGCAGCTAGTTCATGGTATCCGTGTGCTTGCCAATGCCACAAATATTGGTTTTATCCGCTCATGCAACAAAGCCGCCAAATCGGCAAAAGGCTCATATCTGGTGTTCCTCAACAATGACACCGAGGTGATGGAAGGCTGGCTTGATGGTTTAATTGACTGCTTTGCGGCATTTCCCGATGCGGGTCTAGTTGGCTCCAAATTATTGTACACCACTGAATATTTGCAGGAAGCCGGGGTGTTGCTGTGGGACGATGCGACAGGCTTCAATATTGGACGCCTCGCTGATCCAGATCACCCAGAGTACAACTATGTCCGTGATGTCGATTATTGCTCGGGCGCATCAATCGCAGTCACGAGCGAGCTATTTGAGCATTTAGGCGGATTTGATGAGCGTTATATCCCGGCATACTATGAAGACAGCGACTTGGCTTTTGCGGTTCGGAACAAAGGCTACAGAGTGCTCTATCAACCCGCTTCTGAAGTCATCCATTACGAAGGAATCACTTCTGGGAAAACAATTGATTCTGGCATAAAAGCCCACCAAGCAAGCAACCGGCTGGTTTTTCTGGAAAAGTGGGCAAGCCAGTTGGCACATCATAAAAAACCGGGAGATTGGAGGGCCTTGGCGATAAATCGTGCCGCCCGCGCACATGTTTTGATCATTGATGCCACAACCCCGACACCGGATCAGGATTCGGGTTCGCTTGACGCTTATTATCTTCAAAAAACATTGCTGGAGCTTGGGTACAGCGTTACCTTTGTGCCTGAAAATTTTCTCAAGCGGGATAGGTACACTGAAAGTATGCAGCAGCACGGCATAAAGTGTATTTATGCCCCTCATGTGCCTACACTCAAGGCTTATTTGGAGCAATCTGGCGCGGCTTTCGATTTGGTCATTCTGACCCGCGCCATGACCGCGCATGGGGCGTTCAAGTTGGTCAAGGGCTACTGCCCTAAAGCTAAAATTATATTTAACACGGTGGATGTCCACTATCTTCGCTTGGAGCGGCAAGCGGCGCTCAGAGGCTCTCAGGATATCGCTAAAGAGTCGAAGCTGGTCAAGGAGATTGAGCTGTCACTAATGCGCGCCTGCGACACGTCCATTATTATTAGCGAGGCTGAGGCGGAGCTGTTGCGGCAAGAGGATCCTGACTTACGTTTGACAGTGATGCCTTATATGCGGGAAATACCCGGTTGCAAAAATACTTTCTCTGTTCGAAAGGACATTGTTTTCATTGGTGGCTTTGAGCATGCCCCTAACATTGATGCCATTGAGTATTTTGTCCAAGACATCTGGCCATTGGTGCGCCCTGCACTGCCCGACGTCCGGTTTTTGATACTCGGCAGCAAAATGCCAGAGGCGGTCAAATGCCTTGACCATCACCCTGGCATTGAAGTCGTTGGATATGTCAAAGACTTGTCCGAATACTTTGACCATTGCAGGCTAAGCGTCATTCCGTTGCGGTATGGCGCGGGTATCAAGGGCAAAATTGGCACTAGCGCGAGTTTTGGTGTGCCATGCGTAGCAACTTCAATTGCCGCTGAAGGCATGGGGTTGACAGACGGCGAGCATGTGCTGATCGCCGACACTCCGGAAAAGTTTGCCGAGCAAGTGATAAGGCTATACTGCGATGAGCGTATATGGAACACATTAAGCCAGTCATCAATGTCGTTGATCCACGAAAAATACTCTTTGGATGCGGGAAAGCGTAGACTAGAAAATATGTTGCGCAATATTGGCGTATGACGGCAATTCCCCCACTACCTGCACAAGTGCCACCTGTCTGTTTTTCCAACGCCGCAATTCTTCCAATATGGTGGCGATATGCAGCCTAGATTAGGTGAGATCATTCAATGCCTGTGAAAACAGTGACGGTCATCGTCGTCAACTGGAATGGCGGAGAGATTATCGGTGATTGCCTGCACGGCTTGGCGCGGCAATCATTGCGGCCAACCCGTGTCTTGGTCATCGATAACGGCAGCACTGACGGTTCCGCCGAGCGCATCGAGCATATGTCTGGGATAACCCTGCGTAAAGCTGGCGCAAACTTGGGCTTCGCGGCGGGCAATAACCGTGCGCTGGCCGAATGTGACACTGAGTTTGTGGCGCTGTTGAATCCCGACGCCTTGCCGGAGGAGGATTGGCTGGCGAATTTGGTGGCGGCGGCGGAGGCTCATCCGAAAGCCGCCTCTTTTGGTTCCCGGCAAATGATGCACGGTGTTCCCGACATGCTCGATGGCGTGGGCGATGTGTACCATGTTTCCGGCGCGGCGTGGCGGCACGGCTATAACCGCCGGTTGCGGGATTCTGACTTGCAGGCGCGGGAAATATTTTGCGCCTGTGCGGCGGCGGTGCTGTATCGCCGCGACGCGATAGTGGAAGCTGGCGGGTTTGACGAGGATTTTTTTTGTTATGTCGAAGATGTCGATTTGGGTTTCCGCCTGCGCCTAGCCGGCCACAGTTGCCGGTATGTGCCCGATGCGGTCGTCCATCATGTCGGGTCTGCCAGCACCGGTGGACAAAACAGCGCGTTTTCGGTCTATCACGGCCATCGCAATCTGGTATGGGCGTATATTAAGAACATGCCGGGGTATTTGTTTTGGGCTTTGTTGCCTATACACCTGCTAATGAATGCGGTGGGGCTGGCGTATTTTGTCACGCATCGTTTGCCCAAGGTGATTGTGCGCGCCAAATGGGACGCACTGAAAGGGATAGCGAAGATGTGGGAGAAACGCCGCGCCATTCAAGCCAAGCGCCGCGCCAGCCCCGCCGATATTTGGCGGGTTTTGGATAAAAGCTGGACGAAGGCGCAACAATTGCGAGACCCTGACTTTGGCTGATTATCCAACGCCACAGCATGACTTGCATCATCCCAGTGTCACGGTGGTGATTGTCAATTGGAATGGCGGGGACATGCTGGGCGAATGCCTTGCGCATTTGTTGCGGCAGTCCTTGCCGCCGACCGAGGTATTGGTGATGGACAATGCCAGCGCGGACGATTCCGCCGAACGCGCCGCACAGTTTGCCGGGGTGACGGTCAGGAAGCTCGGTGCCAACTTGGGTTTCGCCGCCGCTAATAATCGCGCCATTTTCGACTGTGCCAGCGAGTTTGTCGCCTTGCTGAACCCGGATGCATACGCCGAACCGGATTGGTTGGAGCGACTTGTGGCGGCGGCGCGGCAATACCCGGAAGCGGCGGCTTTTGGCTCGCGGCAAATGTTGCACGGCTTCGACGGCATACTCGACGGCATCGGCGATGTTTACCACATCTCCGGCTTGCCATGGCGCCACGGCCATGGCGTGGCTACCCACGCCGAGGATTATGTCGCCGGGGAGATATTCTGCCCCTGCGCGGCGGCGGCGCTGTACCGGCGCGAAGCCCTGCTGTCGGTCGGCGGCTTTGACGAGGATTTCTTTTGTTATATCGAAGACGTGGACCTGGGTTTCCGCCTGCGGCTGGCGGGCCACAACGCCCGGTATGTGCCGGATGCGGTGGTGCATCATGTCGGTTCGGGTTTGACCGGCGGTCGCCACAGCGCGTTTTCGGTGTACCACGGCCATCGCAATTTGGTTTGGGCGTTTGTGAAGGATATGCCGGGGCCGCTGTTTTGGGCTTTGTTGCCGGTGCATCTGCTGTTGAATCTGGTGACGCTAGTGTATTTTGCGCTGCGCGGCCACGGTCCGCTGGTATTCCGTGCCAAGCGTGACGCCTTGCGCGGACTGCCGGGGATGTGGCGCAAGCGGCGCACAATCCAGGCTGGACGCCGCGCCAGCGTCTGGGACATTTGGCGGGTGCTGGACAAACGGCTTAGCACCGTGCGCCAGCGCCGCAACCCACAGCCCCAATAATAACGCGCCGGGCTTAGGCGCTCCGCAATACCCCCTCCCTACCCTCTTTCTGGTGCCAATGGAACTCTCTGTTTCTGTCGTTATCTTCCGTCCGAATATCGAACTGCTGCACGAAGTCGTCACGCATTTGGACGCCGCAGCCGCCGCGCTTAAGTCTGTCCGCCCTTGCCTTATTCATCTCGATATCATCAACAATAACCCCGGCGACGGGGTCTTTGCCGAATTTCGCCCGCTGTTGCCTGTGGCTGGGGAAGGCGCTGGACTGGGGGATGTTTGCCTGCTGGATTCCCCCGGCAATATCGGCTATGGCGCGGCCAATAACCTGTCGATCAACTCACGGCAAAACTCAGATTACCATTTGGTGCTGAACCCGGATGCGCTGTTGGCGGCGGACGCTTTGGTGCAGGCGGTGGAGTTTATGGAGGCGCATCCGCGCACCGGGCTGTTGGTGCCGAAAGTGGTGGGTTTCGATGGCGAAATCCAGCATTTGTGCAAGCGCAATTCTTCGCTTTTTGACATGTATTTGCGGGGGTTTGCCCCTGGCTTTGTGCAAGCTTGGTTTGCCGAGCGGATGCGGCGGTTTGTGATGCTGGATTTGGATTATGAGCAAGTGATTAGTCCGGTGTATTATCCCAGCGGCTGCTTTATGTTTTTCCGGGCTGGTTTGCTGCGGCAAATCCAAGGGTTTGATGAGCGCTTTTTCATGTATCTGGAAGACGCCGACATTGGGCGACGCATGTTGCGGCTGGCGGATGTGGCGTATGTGCCGACTGTCAAGATACGCCATAAATGGGCGCGCGGAACCCACAACAATTGGCGGCTGCGTTGGGCCACGGTGGTATCGGCGCTGCGCTATTGGTGGAAATGGGGTGGGGTTTTCAGGGGCACGTTATGAAAGTATTGGTGACGGGCGCGGGCGGGTTTGTCGGCCGCCATTTGTGCGCGCATCTGAGCGCCTGCGGCCATTATGTTATTGCGGCTGTGCGCCGACCCGGCGTGGTGATGGCAGACGAAACGGTCGTGGCGCCGGATCTTGCCGTCGGCGATCTGCCGACCCAGGTTTTGCGGCAATGCGCCTGCGTGATCCATCTGGCCGGCCGCGCCCATGTGCTGCGCGAAGTCGTCGCCGACCCGACCGCCGCGTTCACCGCCGCCAATGTCACCGCCAGCCGGCGGCTGGCGCAAGCGGCCGCCGCTGCCGGGGTTGGGCGTTTTGTGCTGGCCAGTTCGATTGGCGTCAACGGCGGGCAGACGCGCGGCGAGCCGTTTTCCGAGGCGTCACCGACACAGCCCAGCGAACCCTACGCGCACAGCAAGCTGGCGGCCGAGCGGGCGGTGCTTGAGGTCGCCGGGCAAACCGCCGGCATGGCATGCGTGATTGTGCGGCCGCCGCTGGTCTACGGGCCGGACGCGCCGGGCAATTTTGGCCTGTTGCTGCGCCTGCTGGCGACCGGCGCGCCGCTGCCGTTCGCCGCCTTGCATGCCCAGCGCAGTCTGGTGTCGGTGTGGAATCTGGCGGATTTTTTGCGGGTTTGCGCGGAACACGAAGCCGCCGTCGGCGAATTGTTTCTGGTGTCCGACGCCGACGATGTCAGCCTGCCGGACATTTTCCGCCATCTAAGCGAAGGCTACGGCAGGGGCAACCGGCTGTTTGCGCTGCCGCCAAAACTGCTTGCGCTGTCCGCCAAGCTGGCCGGCAAAGGCGGGGCGTTCGCCAAGCTAGCCGCTGAATTGCGCGTCGATAGCCGGAAAGCCGAGCGCCTGCTGGGCTGGCGGCCACCGTTGTCCGCAGCGGAGGGATTGCGGCGCACGGGCCGGGAATATCGGGAATATCGAGCCTGATACCTGCTGATATTTTTTTAGTTACGCTGGCAAGCGGCAAGATCCCCGGCATGGATATCGCCAAGGCGAAACTCGCAGCCGCCCGCCTTGCTGCGAAGCTTAAGCGCCGTCCTGCTTCCCCGCCACTTCCCCCAGCAATACGCCTTCCGCCAAGCGGATTTGCACGGTGGCGCCGATTTCGACTTCGCTGGCGCGGCGTAGGATGGCGCCGTCTAGCTGGCTGGCGATGGCGTAGCCGCGCGCTAGGGTGGCCAGTGGGCTGACGGTGTGCAATTGGCCGCTGGCGGTGTTTACGGCGTGGCGCTGCTGTTGCAATAGCCTGTCCATGCTTAGGCGCAGGCGGCGGTCGAGTTCGGTTTGCCGGGCTTGGAGCCAGTCGATGCGCTTCGCCGGGTGCTGGCTGCGCAGACGCACGTCGGCGCTGTAAAGCCGTCCCGCATGCTTAGCCAGCCCCGCCAGCACGGCCCGGCGCAGGCGCAGTTCCAATTCGTCCAGCCGTTGCGCTTGCCGCCGCATGTGTTTTTCCGGGTGTGCCTGTTGCAGGCGTTTGTCGAGAAACGCCAATGCCTGTGCCGATTGGCGCAGGCTTTCGGCCAACCTCTGGCGCAGCCGGGTTTCCAGCCGGATAAAGCGTTCCAGCCAGGCGTTGCCGTCTGGGCTGACGGCTTCGGCGGCGGCGGTCGGCGTCGGCGCGCGCCAATCGGCGACGAGGTCGGCTATCGTCACGTCGGTTTCATGGCCGACGCCGCTGACAATCGGCAGCGGGCAGGCGGCGATGGCCCGCGCCACGATTTCCTCGTTGAACGCCCACAAATCTTCCAGCGAGCCGCCGCCGCGCGCCAGAATCAGCGCGCCGCAATCGCCCTGCTGTACGGCCAAGGCGATGGCGCGGGCGATATCGTGTTTGGCTTCGACGCCTTGCACTTTGACCGGAAACACGATCACCGGCAGCGCCGGAAAACGGCGTTTTAACACGCTGAGAATATCGCGCAGCGCCGCACCGGTCGGCGAGGTGATGACGCCTAAACAACACGGCGGCAGCGGTATTGGTTTTTTCCGTGCCATGTCAAACAAGCCTTCGGCGGCGAGTTTCGCTTTTAATAATTCAAACGCCCGCCGCAACGCGCCATCGCCGGCTTCTTCCATATAATCGACGACCAGTTGGTATTCGCCGCGCGGTTCGTATAAACCCACCTGCGCCCGCGCCAATACTTTGTTGCCATTGGCCGGCTTAAACTTTAGCGTCCTGGCCGCGCCCTTGAATAAGGCGCAGCGCACTTGGGCTTCGTCGTCTTTTAATGTGAAATACAAATGGCCGGAGGATGGCAGGGCGAGGTTGGAGATTTCGCCTTCGACCCAAATCGTGCCGAAGTGGCTGCTTAAGAGTAGACGCGCTGTGCTGTTTAGTTCGCTGATAGTGTAGATAGTGCGGGGGGTGTCGGGTTTTTTTGTCAACATTTTTTTACTTGGAATAGGCATAATAAAACCCGCCGCAGCGGGTTTTTAGTGAATAACTGATGCTACGCAGTATTGGCTGTGCGGTCGTAGCGCCGGCATCCTTGCCGGATAGGGTTCGGCAAGAAAAGGCCGACTTACATATAATCGCCGGCAAGATGCCGGCGCTACGTTTATAGGCATCAAGCCTCGCCCATATCCCGCTTAAACCGATGAATCAAACGCCGGTCTTTCTTGTCTGGCCGCTGGTCGGGTTGTCCGCCTAATTCCCGTTGGGCTTTGCGCCGCTCCACTTCGGCCTGGCGTTTGGCGTGGCTTTCCTCAGCTTCGACATACAACAGCGCCGCTTCGCTGGCCGGGCGGCGCTGGCTGTTGAGCGCTTGGACGGTGATGTCCCAGGTGTATTGGTCTTTGCTGATTTCGATATGCGCGCCGACGGCGATGTCTTTGCCGGGTTTGGCGCGTTGGCCGTTGACGTGGATTTTGCCGCCGTTGATGGCTTCGGCGGCTTCGCTGCGGGTTTTGAAAAAACGCGCAGCCCACAGCCATTTGTCCAGGCGCATTTTGTTTTCACCGCTTGCCGCCGGGGCCGTTTGCGAAGCCTGCGCCATGGGAAAACCTTAATCCGGGTTGACGACTGGCCCGCCGCTTTGTTGCCAAGCGTTGAAGCCGCCGACCAGGCTGAATGTGTTGTCCCAGCCGAGTTTGTGCAGGGTTTCGACAGCCAGCGCGGAGCGCCCGCCGGTTAAACAGTACACCAATATCTGCGCGTGTTGCTGGCCTTGGAACACGGGATGGCTGTCGATCTTGAATTCCAAAACGCCACGCGGAATATTCACTGCGCCGGGCAGGCAACCGGCGGCGTATTCGCCGGGTTCGCGCACGTCCAGCACGAGGCTGTCGGCCAACAGGCCGGCCGCTTGCGCCGGCTCAACTTCGCGGATCGTCTGTTTTGCCGCCGCCACTAAATCCATCGTTGTCATTGCCATGAGTTGTTCTCCGATAGGTTGTTGGGAGGGAGTATCAGCGTTTGTTTTCCCTCTCCCCAGCCCTCTCCCAAGGGGAGAGGAAGTTTATAGTATTGCCGCTATTTGGCGCGCAATTCCTTGGGCAGCGAAAACACCACTTTTTCTTCGATGCCGGAGCGTTCGGTGACGATCTTGCCGCCCCATTCCTTCAATTGGGCAATGACTTTCTTGACCAGGATTTCCGGGGCGGAAGCGCCGGCGGTGACGCCGATTTTGGCGGCGCCTTCGACCCATTCGCGCTTAAGTTCGCTGGCGTCGTCAATCAGGTAAGCGCCCTTGCCGAGCTTATCGGCAATTTCGCGCAGGCGATTGGAGTTGGAGCTGTTCGGCGAGCCGACCACCAAGATTACATCGCAGTCTGCGGCCAAGGTTTTCACGGCGTCTTGGCGGTTTTGCGTGGCGTAGCAGATATCGTCTTTTTTCGGGCCGATAATCTTTGGGAAGCGGGTTTTCAGCGCAACAACCACGGCCTGGGTGTCGTCTATGGACAGCGTGGTTTGCGTCACATAGGCCAGATTGTCCGGGTTTTTGACTGCCAGCGTGGCGACATCGGCGGGGGATTCGACCAGGTAAATGCCGCCATTTGGATTGACATACTGGCCCATGGTGCCTTCCACTTCCGGGTGACCGGCATGCCCGATCATGACAACTCTGGGAACTGTCGACCCTGGGCGACGGCCTGGCCGATCTCGGCTATCTGTGCCAGGACTACCATGGCGAGTCGTACAACGACGTCGGGCTTGCGGGCGCCGATCTGACCGCGCTCGGCATACCCACCGAATCCGAGCTGGTTGCCGCCTACTGTCAGGAGGCCGGCATCGATCACATCGACAACTGGCCGTTCTACCTGATCTACAACATGTTCCGATCGGCCGCGATCATTCAGGGTGTCTACAAGCGCGGCCTGGA
>JBJSYU010000645.1:0-6786 GCA_046089945.1 Candidatus Methylumidiphilus sp. | reverse complement strand
ACGAACTCGTTGAAGTCGCTGGCAAGCCCGAGTGGGACTGGCAGCCGCCGGCCAAGGATGAGGCCCTTATCGCCCGCGTCACCGAAATCGCCGCCGCCAAGATCGAGGATGCCTTCCGCATCACCGCCAAGCAGGAGCGTTCCCAGCAGCTGAAGGCCATCGGCGACGAAGTGCATGCCGCCCTGACCGCCGAAGGCCGCGAGTACGACACCAACACCGTCAACAACATCATCTTCGATCTGGAATCGAAGGTGGTGCGTGGCCGCATCCTCTCCGGCGAGCCGCGTATCGACGGCCGTGACACCCGCACCGTCCGCCCGATCGACATCCGTGTCGGCGTGCTGCCGCGTACCCACGGTTCCGCGCTGTTCACCCGTGGCGAAACCCAGGCGTTGGTGGTCGCCACCTTAGGCACCGGCCGCGACGCCCAGGTGATTGACGCCATCGACGGCGAATATAAAGACTCGTTCATGCTGCACTACAACTTCCCGCCGTATTGCGTCGGCGAGACCGGCATGATCGGCTCGCCCAAGCGCCGCGAAATCGGCCATGGCCGTTTGGCGAAGCGCGGCGTTCAGGCCATCCTGCCGACCCAGGAGGAATTCCCCTATGTCGTCCGTGTGGTGTCGGAAATCACCGAGTCCAACGGCTCCAGTTCGATGGCCTCCGTGTGCGGCTCCAGCTTGGCGCTGATGGACGCCGGTGTGCCGACCAAAGCCCCGGTGGCGGGCATCGCCATGGGCTTGATTAAGGAAGGCGAACAGTTTGCCGTCCTCTCCGACATCATGGGCGACGAAGATCATTTAGGCGACATGGACTTCAAGGTGGCCGGCAGCGAGGAAGGCGTCACCGCGTTGCAGATGGATATCAAAATTGACGGCATCACGCCGGAAATCATGCGTGTCGCGCTGGATCAGGCGAAGGCGGGCCGTTTGCACATCCTGGCCAAGATGGCCGACGCGCTGTCAACGCCGCGCCAGGAAATGTCGGACTACGCCCCGCGCATCATCAGCTTCACCATCGACCCCAGCAAAATCCGCGAAGTCATCGGCAAGGGCGGCGCGACGATCCGCGCCATCACCGAAGAAACCGGCGCCAGCATCGACATCACCGACGACGGGCTGGTCAAGGTCGCCTCGGTGGACAAAGCCGCCGGCGAAGAGGCCCGCCGCCGCATCGAAGCCATCACGGCAGAAGTCGAGGTCGGCAAGGTTTACGAAGGCAAGGTCGTCCGGCTGATGGATTTCGGCGCGTTTGTCACGGTGCTGCCCGGCAAGGACGGGTTAGTCCACATTTCGCAGATTTCCGACGAGCATGTGGAGAAAGTGACCGACAAGCTGGCGGAAGGCGACATCGTCCGCGTCAAGGTATTGGAGATAGACCGCCAGGGCCGGGTGCGCCTGAGTATGAAAGCGGTGGAAGATTCGCACTAAACCCCCGTTAGGCTTCCGCCTTAAGGGCAATAAAAAACCCCAGCTTTGTAAATGAGGCTGGGGTTTTTTGCGTTTTGTCGGCTATGTCGTCACAACGCGAAGACATTGAATATCCGGACTCGGCAGTTGCCGCACCGCAGGTTTCTGGAAAGCGGCGCCAGCCGCATCCACCATTTGCGTCGTGCCTTGTGGATAGCGTTTTTGCCGCAAAATGGACAGGTTCCAATAAAGCCGTATTTTATGGTGAGCATGATGGCATCGCTAAAGTTTGCTGCGGAGACAGGTGGGGTTAAGCGGTCAGGCTGTATACTTTGGCGGCTTTTTTGCCAGCGCTGACACCCATGGGTTCTTGATAGATTCTCGGCACGCCATGGTAAAGCCCGCCCCAGACGATGGATGTCGGCTTTTGCCAAAACTTGACCCACCGGTTGATACGGAAGATCAGGTAAGCGCGGTGCTCCCTTTTCTCCACCAGATCCCGCCAGATTTCGGTCAGGGCTTCGCTCTCGTCGGCGAATTCACCCAACACTAGCGCGTGGTTAATGTTGTCGGCGTTCCATGCGGAGGATTCAACTGTAACGACTTTAATGGCCATGATCTGTCACCTTCTGTCTGTAATGTGATGCCTACGTCGAGGCTGTTGCCGGTTAGCCGCGTTGGCGGGGGCCGGTCTTTAGGTTGTGCGGCCTGGATGCCCAAGCAAATTAGAATCTGTTCTGTGCGGCCTTGATAGCGCTGTCGCTCGACCGTTGGCACTGTATGCCGCTAGTGGTTTGAATTAAGCAATTGCTGTGCCGCCAATTTGGCAGGCCACCAAAGCCCGCCAAACTTCGGGTGAGTCAGGTGCGCCGGTAGGCGGCTGGGTTTTCGGACGGCTTTTTGGCGGTTTGTCAATGCCAAATGCGGTTGCGTTTTTGGATTTCGCTTCCCATTTTGCAAATGGATGCAAAAATAAAAAGTCCCCGTCCTTGCGGGCGGGGGCTTTTGGGCGTCTGGGCTAGACCGCGCCGGATCAGTCGTCGCCGCCGAAAATCCCCAGGATTTGCAGCAGGCTGACAAACAGGTTGTAGATCGACACATACAGCGAGACAGTGGCGAGGATGTAGTTGGTCTCGCCGCCGTGGATGATGTTGCTGGTCTCAAACAGGATCATGCCCGACATCAGCAGGATGAACATCGCCGACACGGCGATTTGCAGGCCGGGCATCGGCACGAACAGCGTCAGCAGGCCGGCCAGGAAGGCGACCAGGATGCCCGCCATCAGCATGCCGCCCATGAAGCTGAAATCCTTGCGGCTGACCAGCGCGTAGGCGGACAGGCTCAAGAAGATAGCGCCGGTGCCGCCGAGCGCGGTCATCACCAGTTGCGAGCCGTTGGGCAGGTTGTGGATGTAGGCGTTGAGGATCGGCCCCAAGGTCAGCCCCATGAAGCCGGTCAGTGCGAACACGCTGACCACGCCCCAGGCGCTGTTGCGCAGCTTGGTGGTCAAAAACAGCAGGCCGTAAAAGCCTACCAGCGTGACGATCAGGCCCGGATGGGGCAGTTCCAGCGCCATTGACAGGCCGGCGGTGGCGGCGCTGAACAGCAGGGTCATGGACAGCAGCGCATAGGTGTTGCGCAGCACTTTGTTGGCTTCGAGGATGCCCGGTTGCGTCCGGGCGACGGTTTGATAGCGACTCATCGCTGACTCCTTACAGTGGGTTGAGGGACTTCGGTTAGGACAGGGAAATGGTACAGCAGTTTCCGAAACAATGTCATCTGCCGGGGCTTAACCTTGCGGCACAGTTCATGCTTTAACGGCGTGGCGCGGCTATCTGCCCGTTGGGCAAGGGCTTGGCGTCTCCTGGAAAGCGGTTTTTTTGCCGGGAAGTTTAATGTGTCCACAAATTGTTTAATGTGACAGGGGAAAATAAAAATGAAGAAGTATGTTGTTGAACTCGTCGGAACCTTTTTCTTTGTGCTGACCATCGGTTGCGTGGTCATCGGCGGCGGGGCGGGGCCGGTGGCGCCGTTGGCCATCGGTTCGGCGTTGATGGTGATGGTCTATGCCGGCGGGCATATTTCCGGCGGACATTACAACCCGGCGGTGACCTTGGGCGTGATGCTGCGCGGGCGCTGCCCGCTCAACGAAGCGCCGATCTACATGGCGGCGCAGTTGTTCGGCTCGGCCTTGGCGGCGCTGGTGGTGAAATACTTGGAAGCCAATGCGAAAGCGCCCGTGCCGATGGCGCTGGACTTCGGCCCGGCGCTGTTGGCCGAGTTCCTGTTCACCTTCGCGCTGGTGTGGGTGGTGCTGAATTCGGCGACCGCCAAAGGCACCGCCGGCAATTCGTTTTATGGCTTGGCGATTGGCTTCACGGTGCTGATTGGCGCGTTCGCCGTCGGCAACATCTCCGGCGGCGCGTTCAACCCGGCGGTGGCTTTGGGCATTGCCATCCTCAACATCACCGAGCTTGCCAACATTTGGGTGTATTGGGCACCTGAGTTCCTGGCCGGCGCGGCGGCGGCGTTCACGTTCAAATGGATCAATGCCGAGGACATTTAACCTTCAAGAGCAATAATATAGGGTCGAAAACCCTCTCCCTGCGGGGAGAGGGCAGGGCAGGGATTCTATATCATCCAATCAGCTTCAATCCCGGCGGCAAGGCCTCGCCAAATATCCGCTTCTCGTCCGCCTCGTCCAACTCTTTCACCTGCGTCACCATCGCCAGCCAAGATTCCGCCGCCTTCGCGGCACGTAAACGCTCGACGATTTGCGCCCGCAACGTCGGGTCGATGTCGCGCTCGCGGTCGCCGGTCATGCGGCTCATCAGCGTGGCGGCGAAGCCTGCGGCTTGGTTTTTTTTCCAATCCAGCGTCAGCAGCACGGCCAGCCACGCCTCCGCCGTGTCACGCGGAATCGCGCTGTGCAGCCCGGCGTGGAATGGTATGCGCGCGCCGACCCGGCCCAGCGCCCAGCCGGTTTCCGCCGGCTCGCCGGTTTTGCCCAGCCGCGCCAGCAGCCAGCCGCCGAGCGCGGCCTTGTCGGCCAAGGGCAGACGCTCCAGCACCGCCGCCAGCCGCAGCATGTCTTCATAACTGCGCTTCTTCGCCAAGGCCGGCAGATTGCCGCGCTTGGCCTTGTCGGGGTTGATGAAATCCGCCACGCTGGCGAACAGCGTCTGCTGCGCTTCGGCGTCCAACCCGCCGGCGATGCGCCGCCAGAATGTCCACCATTCCGCCCAGTTCTGCGGCTCCATTTGGTATTGGATGCCCTGCCCATGCAGCGCCCAGACTTGCGCCACCCGCCAATCGTCTAGGGGATAACCAAAGCCCGGCCGCAGGCAATAGCCGGTCAGGCTCAGCCAGACGCGCTCGTGCGCGTCGGAGCGGCGGCGGTGCGGCAAGCCTTCCAGCAAGGCGCCGAACAACTCGCGCAGCAGCGGCGTGTCCCAGTCCTCGCGCTTGCCCAGCAGCTTTTCCAGTTCCACACGCAAGCCTTTGATGCGCTTCGGATCGACGATGCGCGTCTTCTTGCCGAACACCATCTGGATCAATTCCACCGCCTCGGAGGCTTTGGGGTGCAAGCCGCCCTTGGGTTGCAGCGCCGGGGCGGCGCGCTGGCGGCGCAGTTGGAATTCCACATTCCAGCGCCGCTGCGAGTCGGCGGTGTCCACGCACTGGATTTGCAAGGTGCCGACTTCGGTCAAGGCCGCCGCCAGTTGCACCGTCGCCTGGCCCTGGCCGCTGTCGCGCTCAAACGCCACCGCCAGCGGCGGCAAATGCACGAAGCGCTCTTCGTCGATATCCACCAAATCGCCCGGCCGCCAATGCGTGTCCGCCACCGACGAGGCCAGATGGAAGCGCACCGGCACGCCTAAAGTCAACGCAAAACTGCGCTCGGCGAGGAACACCTGATGGCCTTCGTCGCTGCCACGCGGCAAAATGCAGACGCCGCGCCGCGCCTCCGTGTCGGCGGTGTCCACCAGCAGAAAATACGCCCGCGCCGAGCCGCCGCCGATTTTGCGCACCGCCACCCCGCGCCGCGCCAAGCCATACGCCACCGCGCCATGCGCCACCGCCAAATCCGGCCGGGTGTTGCGCAAATGCTTGAGCGGCTGGCCGCGCCAGGAAGCCAGCAATTCCAACAGCCGCCGCACTATCGCCGGGCTGCGGAACAGCCCGCCGTTCAACAGCACCGCATCCGGCATCGGCGTGTCCCCCGGCCCTAGGGCTTCTTGCATCGCCTGCTGGTGTTGCCGCAAAAACGCCGCCAGATGTTTGCTGATCGCCGGGTCGGGCGCATACGGCAGGCCGAATTCGACGACCGCGCTGCGCTTGCGCTCCGGCATGTCGTCCAGGCCGGTCAGCGGGAAAAAGCCGTCCAGCACCACCTGCCGCACTTTGTCCTCGCCCAATTCGGTGAACCGCGCCCCGCCGATCATCTTCGAGCCGCTGCCCAGCAAGGTGATCGCCGCCGCCGCCGGGGCGTCGTCGCCGAGCAGCGCCTCCTTGGCGCTGCGGCATTGCTCCACCACCTGCGACAATTCCGCCGCGCTCAGGCGGCGGTCGCGCGCCAGCCGATGTTCGACGATGTTCGCCAAGGCCAGATCCAAATTGTCCCCGCCCAGCATCAAATGGTCGCCGACGCCGATGCGCGTCAGCGTTGGCTCGTCGGCGCCGGGTTCGACCTTCACCAGCGTCAAGTCGGTCGTGCCGCCGCCCACGTCCACCACCAGCAGCAGCCGCACCCCTGCCAGTTGCTCGGCCAACTGCTGGCGGTGCCGCCACACCCAGTCATAACATGCCGCCTGCGGCTCTTCCAGCAAACGCACCGCGCCCAGCCCGGCCAGCCGCGCCGCCTCCAAGGTCAGCGCCCGCGCCGCCTCGTCAAACGACGCCGGCACGGTGACGACGGTGTCTTGGCGCTCCAGCGGCTGATCGGGAAAGCGTCGGTTCCACGCCGCCCGCACCTGCGCCAGATACGAGGCGCTGGCCTCCAACGGCGACACCTTCGCCACGCCCTCAGCCGCGCCCCAAGGCAAAATCGGCGCGGTGCGATCCACCGCCGCATGCGACAGCCAGCTTTTCGCGCTTGCCACCGTCCGCCCGTGCGTCTTCGCCCCCAACAGCCGCGCCCATTCGCCAATGACGGGCCGGGTGTCCTCGCCCGCCTCATCCCAAGGCAGGCGCGTGTCCACTTCCGCCATCTCGCCGGGCGCCGGATGGTAGCGCACCGAAGGCAGCAGCGGACGGGCCGCGACCGCGCCCGGCGCGGTCAATTGCTCAATGTTAAACACCTCGATCTTCGGCGCGGCGGCGGTGTCGGCGTAAGCCACCACCGTATGCGTGGTGCCGAGGTCGATGCCGACGA
>JBJSYU010000644.1:0-3126 GCA_046089945.1 Candidatus Methylumidiphilus sp. | reverse complement strand
GGCCGGCTGGGCGGCAGACCCAGCCAGCCCGCCGCGCAGACGCTGCGGCGCGGCGCGCATTTCCCGCCGGCCAAGCTGGACGCCTTGCGGGCGGCGGCCCGCCGCGCCAAAGTGCCGTGGTCGGTGTTGCTGATCGCGGCGGCGGCGCTGTACACGCAGCGCCTGAGCGGGGCGGAAGACGTGGTTCTTGGCTTGCCTGTCACCGCCCGCACCGACGCCACGCTGAAACGGACGCCGGGCATGGTCTCCAATGCCGTGCCGCTGCGCCTGTCGCCGCGCCTGGATCTGCCGTGGCCTGCCTTCGTCGCCGAAGTGGCGCAGGCGATCCGCGAAGCCTTGGCCCATCAGCGCTATCGCGGCGAAGACATCCACCGCGACTTAGGGCTTTCCGGCAGCGCCCGCTCGCTGTTTGCGCCGACCGTCAACATCATGGCCTTCGACCACGACCTGCGCTTTGCGGAGGCTCCCGCCACGGCGCGGAACCTCACCGTCGGCCAAGCCAGCGACTGGTCCATCGTCGTCTGCGACCGCCGCGACGGTGCCGGGCTGTCCATTGACTGGCATGCGCATCCCGAGGTTTTCGAGGCCGAAGAACTCGCCGCCCACCAAGACCGCTTTATCAGTCTGCTGGAAACGTTTTCCGCCATTGACCCGGCGCAGCCTGTCGGGCGCATCGGCCTGCTCTTGCCCGCCGAGCGCCGCCAATGGCTGGTCGCCGCCTGCGGCCCGGTTCAAGCCGTGCCGCAGGCGCACCTGCCCGCCCTGTTCGAGGCGCGCGCGGCGCAAACGCCCGACCGCCCGGCCTTGGCCCACGGCGGCGCGACCCTGAGCTACGCCGAATTCAACCTTAAGGCCAACCGCCTTGCCCACCACTTGATTGCGCTAGGCGCGGGGCCGGAGCGGCGCGTCGCCTTGATGCTGCCGCGCTCGGGCGAGGGCGTCGTCGCGCTAATGGCGGTGCTGAAAAGCGGCGCGGCCTATGTGCCGATAGACCCGGACTACCCGGCGGAGCGCATCGGCTTCATGCTGGATGACGCCAAGCCGGTGCTGTTGCTGGCCCATGGCGAGACCTTGTCGGCGCTGGCTGGCGTGGACGCGCCGCCGACCTTGCGGCTGGACGACCCCGCCTTGCAGGCCGAACTGGCCCGCCAGCCCGGCGCCAACCCCAGCGACGCCGACCGGCTCGCGCCGTTGCGGCTGAACCACCCGGCCTATGTGATCTACACCTCAGGCTCCACCGGCAGACCCAAGGGCGTGATCGTCGAGCATCGCTCGGTGTCTGACTACTTGGCTTGGACCGCCTGCGCCTACCCCGCCGCCGCAGGCCTTGCGTTGCTGCATTCGCCGCTGTCCTTCGACTTGACTGTTACCGCCTTGTGGACGCCGCTGGTGGCCGGCGGCTGCGTCCGCGTCGCCGCGCTGGAAGACGCACCTGCCCCTGGCCTGCCGCCGCACACTTTTCTTAAGGCCACGCCCAGCCATCTGCCCTTGCTGGCCGCGCTGGCTGGCGAGTTGGATTTTGCGCCCGAGGCCGAGTTTTTGTTCGGCGGCGAGGCGCTGCTTGGCGAGGCGCTGGCCGAATGGCGCAAGCTCCGGCCTGAAGCCGCGCTGCTAAATGTTTACGGCCCGACCGAGGCGACGGTGAATTGCGCCGAATACCGCATCGAACCTGGCCAGCCGATTGCCGCCGGGCCGGTGCCCATCGGCCGGCCGCAGGCCAATGCCCGGCTGTATGTGCTGGACGCCGCCTTGCAGCCGCTGCCGACGGGCGTGGCGGGCGAGTTGTACATCGCCGGGGCTGGCTTGGCGCGGGGCTACCTAGCCCGGCCCGGCCTGACCGCCAAGCGCTTCGTCGCCGACCCGTTCGGCGGCTTGCTGGGCGAGCCGGGGGCGCGGATGTACCGCACGGGCGACCGGGCGCGCTGGCTGGCCTGCGGCAACCTCGAATTCTTGGGCCGCGTGGACGAACAGGTCAAAGTGCGCGGCTTCCGCATCGAACTCGGCGAGATCGAAGCTTCGCTGGCCCGCCATCCCAGCGTGGCGCAGGTGGCGGTGATCGTCCGCGAAGACCGGCCCGGCGACAAGCGGCTGGTGGCTTATGTCGTCGCTGAACGGCCATCCTGCCCGGCCGAGGCATTGCGGCGGCATCTGGAAGGCTCCCTGCCCGAATACATGGTGCCCGCCGCCTTCGTCGTGCTGGACGCACTGCCCTTGACCCCAAACGGCAAGCTCAACCGCAAAGCCTTGCCGGCGCCTGATTTCAACCCGGTCGCGCCGGGCCGCGCGCCGCGCTCGGCGCAGGAACGGCTGCTGTGCCAGTTGTTCGCCGAGGTGCTGGGCTTGCAGCAGGTGGGGGTGGATGACAGCTTCTTCGCGCTGGGCGGCGATAGCATCATGGCCATCCAATTGGTTAGCCGGGCGCGGAAAGCCGGTTTTACCATCACCTCCCGCGAGGTGTTTGAACACAAGACGGCGGCGGGATTGGCGGCGGTGGCGCGGGCTGTGTCCGGCGTCGCGGCGGACAGCGCCGAGGCTGGCGTCGGCGCAGTGGTGTTGACGCCGATCATGCGGCGGCTATGCGAGCGCGGCGGTTTGCTGGACGGCTACAGCCAAGGCGTGGTGGTGCAAACCCCGGCCGGCTTCGTCTGGGATGATTTGGCTCGTTTGCTGCAAGCCTTGCTGGATCGGCACGACATGCTCCGCGCCCGTTTGCTTCTGGCCGACGGCCAGCACACGATGCGGGTCGAGCCGGTCGGCGCGGTGTCTGCTGCGCGGTGTCTGCTGCGCGTGGATGCGACCGGCTGGGACGACGAGACCGCCCGGCAGGCCATCGTGGCGCGGGAGGCGGCGGCGGCGATTGCCCGGCTGGCCCCGCAAGCTGGCTTGATGTTGCAGGCCCCGTGGTTGGACCGCGGCGCGACCTGCCCCGGCCGCTTGGTGCTGGTCGTCAACCATCTCGTCGTGGACGGCGTATCGCTGCGCATCCTGACCGAGGACTTAGCGGCAGGGGCAAGGCAATTGGCGGCGGGCCGGGAACTGGCGCTGGAGCCTTGCGCCACGCCGTTCCGGCATTGGGCGCGGCAATTAGCGGCGCAAGCCCTGACGGCGGCGCGAGTTGGCGAAATG
>JBJSYU010000643.1:0-11094 GCA_046089945.1 Candidatus Methylumidiphilus sp. | reverse complement strand
AATATCTTATCTGTCATTTTTTACAAAATTATAAATCTTCAAGTGCTTGATTTATAGTTATTTTTCCGCCAATAAAAAGCTTTAGTTACTTAGCTATTACATTTTATTTAGTAGAATATTTTTTGTGCATAGGCACTTATGTTCATATAGTCAATATAAATATTTTGCGTAAGTCCTATTGTAACTATTTAGATACGAAAACGCTGTAGCATCGTGGCTAAACGGAAGACTCTCCACTTGCGTTGACGCATTCCGGCGCGGCGGTAGACCGCCAGCCGTTGGCGCTGCGAGTAATGCGCCGCTGGCCTGCGGTGACAGTGGGTTTGCTGTGCGGCGGGCAGGGAGCCTCTATGCGCCACGTGCCTTTACTGGCGGCAGGCGGTGCGGTGAACATTGCCGGGATTTGCCGGTTGGGCTGAGAGGGGGTTCACGCCTGAGCTTGGCGTGGAATCGAGGGCGGCGGCAACCCGCCAAAGCGGGCTAGACTGGTGGGGGAGAATCCTCCCGTGAATTAGGAGCAGGCCCATGAATACCCTCCACGCCGCAATATTGCTGGCGGCCGCTTGCCATGTGGCCGCATGTTCAAGCCCGGTCGATGAAAAGACGCAAAAGCAGGCGCGGGCAAAGGCTTTGGCCATCGCCGCCGGGCGCACGCCAGAGCAGGCCGGGGCCGACTTGGAACGCGCGCAAATCGTGGATGATAGAGGGGAAGCTAAAGAGGACGGAGGGGGCGGCGAATGAGCGGCAGGGGCGAAACGGCTAGTCGCTTTTCCGCGGGCGGTTGTTCAGCAAAGCCTCGGCATGGCGTATCGGGATGGCGTAGCTGATGCCGCTGGGTTTCGCCAGCAGGTTTTCCTTGGTCTCTTGGACGAAGACCTTGTTGAGGATGCCGATGACCGTGCCTGTCCTGGGGTCGTAGAGGGGGCTGCCGCTGTTGCCGGGGTAGGCGGTCGCGTCCAACTGGAAGACTGGAAAAGGATCGTGCAGGCGGTCGATCATGGCTTTGTTGAGTTGGCGCGCCTGCAAGACTGGAATCGCCACCGGCGTGATGGCGGAGATCATCCCGCGATGGGTCACCGGATGCAGGCCCAGCACTACGCCAATGGGGTAGCCGGTGAACGCATAAATCTCGCCCTCGCGCACCTTGTCCGAATTGCCCAAGGCCAGCGCCGGCAGCGCGGTGCCCAAGATTTTCAACAGCGCCACATCATGCGGCCCATCCTGGCCCACGACCTCGGCGGGGCGCAGGGTTTCCCTGCCCTCCTCGCGCACGAACACCGCCAACACTTCTGCCTTTGCCTTGTTGACGGATTCTGGCAGGACATGGACATTGGTCAGCACATGCAGGCCATCGCCGACGACAAAACCCGTCCCTCTGAAATCGGCCGGCGGCGAGCGGGTGCGCTGGTAAGTGCCGATACCGACAATGCTGGGCCTGACCTTGTCGATAGTATCCGCCATGCCTTCTTCCGCTGCGGACACATCGAAATATAAAACTAAGACAAATCCAATAAGAACCCGTATGCCACCCAATATTGCCCGGCGACCGACTCCAGCCGACCGGCACTTTGGCCCGGATATCATTGCTCGTCTTGGTTGGCTATCTTGACTTTCGCCCTTTCCCGCAACTGGCCCAAAAAGGCATTGAGTTCCGCCTGCCCGGCATTCTTACTGAGATACTCTTTAGCCATCTCCAATTCCTTGGGATCGACAGCGTCGATTTTGCCGTCCTTGACCTCGACCAGACTAAACAGAATTGGCTCGCCGCCGTCAAGGGCAGCCAGAGACAGGCTGGGCTTGCTCCCCGCAGGAAGCGGCGCTTTGTTGACGGCGGCGAGCAAAGCGGGCGGCAAATCGCTTTTGCCGACTAGTTTCACGGTAGCCTTGACCAAGGCTGCGCCTGCCGATTTGGCCGCATCGGCCATGGGCTTGCCCTGCTTCACGTCCGCCAACAAGCGCTCAGCCTGCTGGCGGGCGGCTTCCTGGGTGCGCTTGTTGCGCAACCTGGCAATAATGTCTTGCCTCACTTCGGCCAGCGGCTTATCCGAAGCGGGCTGATGCTCCCTTATGTGCAGCACGTAGACTTTGTCGTTGTCGATTTCCACCGCCGCACTATTCTTGCCGTCAAGCACTTCCGTCGTGAAAGCGGCGTTTCTGACCAGCGCCTCTGCGGCAATCCCTTCGCCGGATTCACGGGTGAACAGGCCGGTCTGGGCGATTTTCAAATCCATCGCTTTGGCCACAAGCTCCAAGCTGTCATTGTGCTCAAAGCTCAACTCGTCGAGTTTCTGCTTCGCATCGTAAAACTTGCTTTCGGCCGCCGAACGCTGATAATTCTTAGCCAATTCATCGCGCACCTCTTCAAATTTCTTGATGGTCGCGGGAATCAGCTCGGTCACTTTGATCAAATGGTAGCCAAATGGGGTTTTGACTGGCTGCGACACTGTGCCTTGTTGCAATGAGAATGCGGAAGCGGCAAAGTTCGGGTCTAAAGCTTCCTTATTGACAAAGCCCAAGTCGCCGCCTTTTGTTGCGGACTCCTTATCCTCAGAAAGCTCTCTGGCAAGTTTGGCGAAGTCTTCGCCTTTGCCGATCCGAGCACGGATTTGCTCGGCCTTCGCCAGCACCGCTTTGGCCGACTCTTCATTCTCCATGTCGCCAGCCACTAAAATATGACTGACTTTTCGCCGTTCGGGGGCGCCAAATTGGGCTTTTTGCTCCTCGTACTGGGCTTTTAGCTCATCATCGGTGGCATGGAAACTGCTTGAAACTTCATCGAGAGTTAGGCCCAAATAATCCACCGAGATTTTTTCCGCATTTTGAAAGAGGCTTTTGTTTTCCTGATAGTAAGCCTCTATGTCCTTGTCTGCAATTTCCCCCTCAGTGGCTTTCGGTGCAATCTTGAAATACTCAATCACGCGCTCTTGATTTCTCAGCCGATAAAAGCCCTCAAGCTGCTGCTTAGTCACAAAGGCCGTATCGCTGACCCCGCGCACATATTGCTCATCAAGCAATTGCTTGGCCACTTGGGCGGTGAACTGCGGCGACGACATACCCTGCGCGGCAAGCATCATTTTTAGCTTTTCCTTATCAAACTTGCCCTCGCTCTGAAAATAAGGCTGCGACTGCACATAGGCGCGAATATCCTCCTCACTCACCGTCAGGGTTAGGTTGCGGGCATTTTGACCAACCAGCTCATCGTTGATAAGCTGATACAAGGCTTGGTATCTGACCTGCTTTTCGTCGTAGTCGGATGTGCCTAGCCGCGCAACCAGATTTTCATAGGCCCGGTTCACATCCCTCTCAAAAATTTCCCGATCACCCACCACCGCCAAAGGCTTTTCCTTACCCCCGTCAAAATAATTATTGATCCCCCACAGGGCAAACGGAATGCCAACCACAACCAACATGACCCAGGCGAATATCCCGTGTGCTTTGTCTCGAATCGCTTGCAGCATATGCCAGAACCTTTAAATATTATGTCTTATAGACGGTATTTTTCTTTCGCACACAAAAAACCCCGCGACTTGTGTCCGGGGTTTCATGTTTAAACTTGGCGGAGCGGACGGGGCTCGAACCCGCTACCCCCGGCGTGACAGGCCTGTATTCTGACCAACTGAACTACCGCTCCAATTTTTTTCTTTAGTGGTGGGTGCTGTAGGGATCGAACCTACGACCCTCGCCTTGTAAGGGCGATGCTCTCCCATCTGAGCTAAGCACCCTGCTGCTCCCTAAATTATTTAGTTATTGTACAGCATCCTTCAGTGCTTTGCCAGCCTTAAATGAAGGAATTTTTGCGGCTTTGATAGTGACGGTGTTGCCAGTCTGTGGGTTACGCCCTTGCCGCTCGGCCCTTTCCTTTACGCCAAAAGATCCAAAGCCCACCAAAGATACGGTTTCCGCATTTTTCAATGCCTCCGTGATGGTCTCAAGAACAGCCTCCAATGCACGACTAGCATCGGACTTGGTCAGGTCAGCTGACTCGGCAATGGCATCTATAAGTTCCGACTTGT
Organism: Candidatus Methylumidiphilus sp.; assembly: GCA_046089945.1. GTDB lineage: Bacteria > Pseudomonadota > Gammaproteobacteria > Methylococcales > Methylococcaceae > Methylumidiphilus. The sequence continues at coordinate 7,081 of JBJSYU010000643.1, read as the reverse complement.
TCATGCATTTCCCCAATCGTTGGTAAGTGCGTTTTTAATTTGTTCTCGCCAAATTCCTGAACAGCTTTGCTAACTCAGAAACCTTGTGCCGGGTTTAGCAGCAGGGCCAAAGCACTGTCAAGGCGCTTCGCGCCATGGCTGGCAATGTCCAACCAACTTCAGTGCGCGGTAATCACATTTCCGACTAACGGCTTAGCGGCACAGTCTTGCTCGACTCCCACAGGCAACACGCCCGGCAATAAATCCGGCATCGTTTGCAAAGCCACGGCCAGAACTTCATCAATCCAGCGGACGCTGATGATCTTCAAGTCCTGCTTGATATTGTCGGGAATCTCCGCCAAATCCTTCTCGTTTTCATGTGGAATCAGCACGGTATCTATACCCCCCCGGTGAGCCGCCAACAGCTTCTCCTTCAAGCCTCCAATCGGCAATACCTCACCGCGCAATGTTATTTCCCCCGTCATGGCAACATTTGACCGCACTGGAACCTTAGTCAATGCTGACACCAACGCAGTACACATTCCTATGCCCGCGCTGGGGCCATCTTTCGGTGTCGCGCCTTCGGGCACATGGATATGCACGTCGTTTTTTTGATAAAACGCAGGATCAATTCCAAGAATATCTGACCTGCTGCGGGCGACGGTCATCGCAGTATGGATAGATTCCTGCATGACCTCGCCAAGCTTTCCAGTGTAAGTCTGCTTGCCGGTTCCAGTCATTATCGCAGTCTCAATGGTAAGCAATTCCCCGCCAACCTCCGTCCACGCCAAACCCGTCACCTGCCCAACTTGATCGTTTTCCTCTGCGCGGCCATAGCGGAAACGCTGCACACCCAGGTATTGGTCAAGATTGCCCTCGTCAACTGTGATTTTGTCCGACTTGGGCGCCAAGACTAAGCTCTTTACGACTTTGCGGCAAATCTTGGCGATATCCCGCTCTAAATTCCGCACCCCAGCTTCGCGGGTATAGTAACGGATGATGCCGCGCACGGCCGATTCGTCAATTTTGATTTCGCCATCCTTCAATCCATTATTTTTGACCTGCTTCGGCACCAAATAGCGCAAGGCAATATTGATCTTCTCTTCCTCTGTGTACCCGGCGATGCGGATCACTTCCATGCGATCCAGCAAGGGGGCAGGAATATTCATGGTGTTGGCCGTAGCAATGAACATGACCTCGGACAAGTCGAAATCGACTTCCAGATAGTGGTCGTTGAAGGTATGATTCTGCTCAGGATCTAACACCTCCAACAAGGCCGAAGCCGGATCTCCACGGAAGTCCTGCGCCATCTTGTCAATTTCGTCAAGCATGAACATGGGGTTGCGGGACTTAACCTTGGACAGGTTTTGCAATATCTTGCCCGGCAGAGAACCAATGTAAGTGCGCCTGTGTCCCCGGATCTCCGCCTCGTCACGCACCCCGCCCAAAGCCATGCGCACATACTTGCGGTTAGTGGCACGGGCGATAGACTGGCCGAGCGAAGTTTTGCCGACGCCAGGAGGCCCCACTAAACAGAGTATCGGCCCCTTCAGCTTCTTGACGCGATTTTGCACGGCCAAATACTCCAAAATGCGCTCTTTGACCTTGTCCAAACCATAATGCTCAGCCTCCAATATATCTTCAGCCTTTTTGAAGTCCAAGCTGACTTTGGTGCGTTTTTTCCACGGCACACCAACCATCCAGTCGATATAGTTGCGCACCACGGTGGCCTCAGCCGACATCGGCGACATCAACTTCAGCTTGTTCAGTTCGGTTTCAGCCTTAAGCTTGGCCGCCTCCGGCATGCCGGCTTTTTCAATCTTGCGGGCCAGCTCATCAATTTCATTGGGCACGTCCTCCATTTCCCCCAATTCCTTCTGGATGGCTTTCATCTGCTCATTAAGGTAATACTCGCGCTGGTTTTTTTCCATCTGCTGCTTCACGCGCCCGCGGATGCGCTTTTCCATTTCCAGCATGTCAACTTCGTTTTCCATCAACGTCATCAGCTTTTCCAATCTGCCAGCGACATCGCTCATTTCCAGGATCGACTGCTTTTCCTCGATCTTGATGGTCATGTGCGCAGCAATGGTATCGGCCAAACGGCTGGGGTCGTCAATGCCAGCCAGTGAATTCAACACTTCAGGGGGTATTCGCTTGTTGAGCTTCACATATTGGTCAAAGGTGCTGATCGCCGTCCGGGCCAGCACATCGATTTCCTGCTCGGTCAAATCCAAGCGGTCATGCAGGGACGCAACTAACGCGACATAATGCCTGCCCGCCATTCGGTACTTTTCCACCGCGCAACGCTGGTTGCCTTCAACAAGGACTTTCACCGTGCCGTCTGGCAGCTTGAGCATTTGCAAAATGTTGGATAACGTCCCCACCCCATACAAGTCCTGAAAGCGTGGATCATCGTTTTCCGCATCCTTTTGCGCTACCAGCATAATCTGCTTGTTGTCCCGCATGGCGCTCTCCAAAGCTTGTATTGACTTGTCCCGGCCCACAAAAAGCGGTATCACCATGTGGGGATATACCACCACGTCACGCAAGGGCAGCACGGGAACCCATTTTTCCGAGCGTAGATCATTATCAGGCAATGTGTTTTCCATATGGAGAGACCTTTGAGTTGACTAGGGGCAATCTGATTAGGGAGGTGGGTTTAATTGGTTTGCGAAATACTCCTGAGGCTGTTCCAGGCCACGAGTGGCGCGGCCTGCGGATGCCCGTGAGGAATGCCATAAATCAATTAAACCCACCTCCTCTGATTAGTACGGCTTGGCCTTGTCCGCTGTCAAGACAGGCCATACCGAAGAAACTTTCATCGTCCAAGCATGAGGAACGCTGTGTCGCCGCCAAGGGAAAAAAAGCCGCAGTAAGAGCCTATTCGGCTGAAGCAACTTGTTTTTCGTCGTTTTTGTAGATCAAGTAAGGCTGGGTTTCCCCTCTCACCACCTTCTCGTCAATAACCACCTTGGAGATATGTTCCGTTGAAGGCAACTCATACATGGTGTCGAGCAGTGTGTGCTCAAGAATAGTGCGCAAGCCGCGCGCACCCGTCTTTCTTTCCATCGCGCGCTTAGCCACTGTTTTAAGGGCATCTTCGCGGATTTCAAGCTCGCAGCCCTCCATTTCAAACAGCTTTTTATATTGCTTGACCAAGGCATTTTTTGGCTCAGTCAAAATTTTGACCAAGGCAGCCTGATCTAATTCTTCCAAAGTGGCAATCACTGGAAGCCGACCCACGAACTCGGGGATAAGCCCGTAGCGAATCAAGTCCTCTGCCTCCACATCGGCCAGGATTTCCCCCACATTGCGCCGTTCGTCTTTGCTCTTGACATCGGCGGAAAAGCCTATGCCGCCTTTTTCAGAGCGGGCAGTAATCACTTTGTCCAGGCCCGCGAAAGCCCCCCCGCAAACGAACAGAATATTCGCGGTGTTGACCTGTAAAAACTCCTGCTGAGGGTGTTTGCGGCCCCCTTGTGGCGGAACCGAGGCGACTGTGCCCTCAATCAGCTTGAGCAAAGCCTGCTGCACACCTTCGCCGGACACATCGCGGGTAATCGATGGGTTGTCGGACTTGCGGGAAATCTTGTCTATTTCGTCAATATAGACGATGCCAGATTCTGCCTTGGCTACGTCATAGTCGCATTTCTGCAGGATTTTCTGGATGATGTTTTCAACATCCTCGCCCACATATCCTGCCTCAGTCAGCGTGGTGGCATCGGCGATGGTGAAAGGCACATCCAGCAACCGGGCCAAAGTCTCCGCCAGCAGCGTTTTGCCTGAACCGGTGGGGCCAATCAGCAGTATGTTGCTTTTAGCCAATTCAACTTCGTTTTTGCGGCCTTGCGAGCGCAGCCGCTTGTAGTGGTTGTATACGGCTACGGCCAAGATCCGCTTGGCCTTTTCTTGGCCAATCACATATTCGTCAAGCACACCCTTGATTTCTTTTGGCCTAGGCAACTTGTCCGAACTGCCGGAAACATTTTCCTGCAACTCTTCGCGTATGATGTCGTTGCACAATTCCACACATTCGTCACACACGAAAACCGCCGGGCCTGCAATCAGCTTTCTGACCTCATGCTGGCTTTTTCCGCAAAAGGAACAATATAGAAGCTTTCCGCCCCCGTCCTTGCCGATCTTATCGTCACTCATCTTTACCCCCTAGCCTCACTCGGACACCCTGTTGCCGCAACATCGCCATCACCACAACCTCCACGCAAAAAAACTGCCGGACATTTATGTTGCCGGCACCTGACGGCTGGTGAGGACTTTGTCGATAAGCCCGTACTGGACGGCATCTTCACCGCTCATGAAGTTGTCGCGATCCGTGTCAATTTGGATCTGCTCCAGTGGCTGGCCGCAGTGCTTCGCCAGAATTTTGTTCAGGCGCTCACGCACGGCTAGGATTTCTTTGGCGTGAATCTCTATATCGCTGGCCTGCCCCTGGAAACCACCCAAAGGCTGATGGATCATCACCCGCGAATGGGGCAGGCAATAGCGTTTTCCGTTTGCGCCACCCGCCAGCAGCAATGCGCCCATGCTGGCTGCCTGGCCAATGCAGAGCGTGCTGACATCCGGCTTGATGAATTGCATGGTGTCGTAAATGGCCAGACCTGCCGTCACCACGCCGCCCGGCGAATTGATGTAAAGGTGGATGTCCTTGTCCGGGTTCTCCGATTCCAAAAACAACATTTGGGCGACGACTAAGTTCGCCATGTAGTCTTCGACCTGCCCGACTAAAAAAATGACCCGCTCCTTCAGCAGGCGTGAGTAGATGTCGTAAGCCCGCTCGCCTCTTGCCGACTGCTCAATGACGATGGGTACCAAACCGCCCGCCGCGTGGATTTCATCATGTCTCATAGCTTTACCTATCTGTTAAGGAGACGCGCCGACTCATGCTTGGGCAGGTTCGGACGGTTGCCGCATTAGCTCATTGAAGGGGAGCTTTCGTTCGGTGACCTTGCCCTGTGCGAGGATGAGATCCACCACTTGGTCTTCCATGACCAAATTCTGCACTTGGGCCAGTTGCTCCCGGTTGGAATAGTACCAGTTGACCACCTCTTGCGGATCCTCATAGCTCAGCGCCAAGTCGTCAATCGCGGCGCGCACCCGGACGGGATCCACTTTCAGCTTGTTTTCTTCGATGATCTTGTTGATGAGCAAGCCTAGCACCACGCGGCGGCGGGCCAAGGGTTGCAAATTCCCGCTGGCGGCGGCTTCGTCAAACGGCTGCTGGCGCTTTTTGGCCTCTTCCCGGTAGGCGTTGACCAGGCTCTTCACTTCGTCATTGACCAAGGCGTTTGGCAAACTAAGCGATTCATTGCGCCGGTGCAATTCATGCATCACTGCATCCTTGCTTCTGGCGGCAAGCGCCCGTTTCATTTCACGCTCCATGCTGGTCTTGATTTCAGCGCGGAAAATCTCCACATCGCCGTTCTCAATGCCAAAATCCGCGGCAAATTCAGCATCCAGAACCGGCAACTGGCTTTGCTCGACCTTGACGACCTCGACGGCAAACTCCGCGTTTTTGCCTGCCAACTTGTCCACACTGTAATCTTCGGGGAACGCCAGGCTGAAGCTGAGGTTGGCGCCCGCAACCGCGCCAAGTAGATGGTCTTCAAAGCCCGGAATCAGCTGCTTCGACCCCAGCACCAAGGGAAAACTTTCGACTTTGCCGCTCGTGAAATTCTCGCCGTCCGACGTGCCCTCAAAATTGATCGTGACCCGGTCGCCCAAGGCTGCGGCCAACCCGCTTTCGGCCCAAGTCTTGCGCTGCTCGCGCAAACGCAACAACATGCCCTCCACATCTTCGTCGGTCACTTCGCAAAGATAGCGCTCGACTTCCATTTGCGCCAACGGAAACAGGACAAATTCCGGCATCACCTCAAAGTCAGCCACGTAGCGCAGGCCCTGCCCTTCCTCGGAGGGTTCGGGCGTAATCGAGGGGCCGGCCACAGGCTTAAGCTTTTCGTCACGCACCGCATCATAAAAGCTGGATTGGATCAGCTCCGCCAAGACCTCTTCGCGGACACCTGGTCCGTAGCGTTTTTGCAACACGCTTTGCGGCGCCTTGCCGGGCCGGAAACCATCGATCTTGACTTTTCCCGCCAGCGACTTGAGCTTTTTGGAAACCTGCTCCTGGATTTTTTCCTCGGGAACCTGGACGGTCATCTTTCTGCTCAACTCGGATGTCGTCTCGATGGAAACTTGCATTTAACGGCCCTCAAACTGAAATTTTTTGGAAAAATCTGCTGCGGCGCTGGAAGATGCGCCAAGCGCGCATCGCACCGCTGTTGCGCATAAACGCAAAAGCCCTAGGGGAAATACAGAGGACCCCACGCGGCATTGTTTGGTGCGAATGGAGAGACTCGAACTCTCAAGGGCTGCCCCACTGGAACCTAAATCCAGCGCGTCTACCAATTTCGCCACATTCGCTTGTGAATTTTATCGCGGGATTATACCCTGAATTTGCGCATTTGCCGCCGCCAATTCGCCCTTGAGGCGTCACCGGCCTTAGGCGCTGTCCACCCGGCCGCTGCCGATCCTTCGGCTGCGATGCGCAATTATATGAATTTTTTGTGAATTTTTCACCTGTCCACGATGGAAAAAGAAGGCGTCATCAAATTTAACTTGGAATTCCGCCAAGCGGGGCCAACGCAAGCCGACGGCTTGCGGGAACTGAACGCTTGGCGGCAAATCCTGTTCCGGCTTGGGCTGACCGGCCTAGACCCCCGCCGCTACGGCGGACTGGCCTTCGGCAATGTGAGCCTACGCACGCAAGGTAGCCGGTTCGCCGTCAGCAGCACACATCCCACGCTGCGGTTGGCCGCATACACCGCGCCGTGGCTCAGCGCTTCCGAGGACGGCTTGACCGGCCCCTCCGCGTGGATGCGGTTGTGCGCCAAATCGAAGCCGGTCACTAGGCAATAGTCTTGCGGGCCTAGTCTGGGCTTGCCGCCGGTCTGTGTGCCGCTGACGGCGAACCGGCTACCTTGCGTGCGTAGGCTCACATTGCCGAAGGCCAGTCCGCCGTAGCGGCGGGGGTCTAGGCCGGTCAGCCCAAGCCGGAACAGGATTTGCCGCCAAGCGTTCAGTTCCC
>JBJSYU010000642.1:0-5488 GCA_046089945.1 Candidatus Methylumidiphilus sp. | reverse complement strand
TTCACCTCGGCATGCAGCAGCGGGCTGCTGCGCTCGCCGGTCAAATCCATCATGGATTCGTTGACGACGCCTGCCAACCGCTAAACGAAGCCGCCGCCGCCGCCGCGACCGGCGAAAAGCCGGGGTTTTGGACTAGGATGCGGCTGCTCGACGCCGTGCCGGCCTGCGAAGCCGCCACGCGGCGGCTGGAAAAGCTGCTCTCGATTGAGCCGCCGCGCTGAACTGCCGCCTTATTCCAACCAGCCCCTTAGAACCGCCATGCCCACGCCCGCCATTGAACTGCCCCGCGCCCTCGTCAACCAAATCCTGCACCATGTCCAAGCCACGCCGCAACAGGAAGCCTGCGGCCTGATCGGCGGCAAAGTCGGCCAGCCGCGCTCTTGCCACCCTGTCGCCAACATCGCCGCGACGCCCGATATCCGCTTTCGGCTAGACCCCAAAGGCCAGATTGACGCGCTGCGGCAGATCCGCGAAAGCGGCGAAGAACTATTCGCCATCTTCCATTCCCACCCCGCCGCCCCCGCCGAACCCTCCGCGCACGACCTCGCCGAAGCCGCCTACCCCGACGCCTTATACTTAATCATCTCGCTGAACACCAAAGGCGTGTTGGAAATGCGCGGGTTTCGGATTAGCGCCGAGCATTCAGTTGAGGAAGTGGTTTTATTGCTGAAGGCGGAATAAACCTTCGTCATTCCGGCCGGGAGCCGGAATCCAGCGTCCAAGGATGGCAAATCACCCGGTTTCCCCAAACTTCGGGTTTTCCCCTCTCGCGGGCCGGAATCCGGTAGAATGGCGGGCCAAACGAACACCACACCGCAGGAACCCTGAATGCCGACACTCCATTGGGTGGGCAAGGATAAAGTTGTCCGCCACCATCATGATGTGCCGTTCAAAGTGTTGCAGCGCGAATACCGCTTTGCATCGGCCAATCCTTCCGCCAATTCCTCCACGGGCAATAGGATCATCCACGGCGACAATCTCGAAGCCCTCAAGGCGCTGTTGCCCGAATACGAGGGACGCATTAAGTGCATCTATATCGACCCGCCTTACAACACCGGCAACGAAGGCTGGGTGTATAACGATAATGTCAACGACCCGCGCATCTTGAAATGGCTGCATAAAGTCGTCGGCAAGGAAGGCGAGGATTTGTCGCGCCATGACAAATGGCTGTGCATGATGTATCCGCGCTTGAAACTGTTGCATCGGTTGTTGGCGGAGGATGGGGTTGTATTTGTTAGCATTGACCGGATTGAGCTTGCAAACTTGAAAGTTTTATTTGAAGAAATCTTTGGATCATCAAATTGGGTCGGTGAAATTATCTGGAGAAACGTTACAGACAATAACCCAACAAATATCAGCTTAGAGCATGAATACATACTATGCTACGCGAAAAATAAATCTCAAGTTTCATCCGCATGGAAATCAGCCTATTTGGATGTAAAGGAAAAGCTGATCGATTTAGGCTCACGACTTGCCGCTGAATGCACAAATGTTGACCATCTAAAAAAGACATACAGTGAATGGCTGAAAAATCATAAGAATGAAATTTGGCCTTTTCAAGATTATAAGTTTATTGACTTTGACGGCATTTATACAGGAAGTCGTAGCGTTCACAATCCTGGGAAAGAGGGCTATCGGTATGATGTTTTGCATCCTAAAACAGGAAAACCTTGTACTCAACCTTTGATGGGATATAGGTTTCCAGAAGAAACCATGAAAAAATTGATAAAAGATGAAAAGATCATTTTTGGTGAAGATGAAAACAAAATTATTGAACTCAAGTTATACGTCAAAGACTACAAGGCAAAGCTTGCATCAGTAATCGAAATGGATGGGCGAGCCGGCACAAATGAGATTAAGACAATTTTCCCAGAAGATCGCCGACCATTTAATTTTCCAAAACCTTCTGCGTTAATTGAAGAGTTGCTTGGATTCACAACGGGAAATAATGATATTATCCTCGACTCCTTCGCCGGTTCCGGCACCACAGCCCACGCCGTATTGAAACTCAACGCCCAAGACGGCGGCAAGCGCAAATTCATCTTGGTGGAAATGATGGATTACGCCGAAACCATTACCGCCGAGCGGGTGCGGCGGGTGATGGAGGGCTACGGCGAAGCCTCGCCCACAGGGAAAGGCGGCAAACAAGTGGAAGGCTTAGGCGGCGGATTCGAGTATTTCACACTAGGCGAGGCGCTGTTCAACGAAGACGGGCAATTGAATGAAGCGGTGGGCGTGGAAGCGATTTTGCGATATGTGGCGTATAGCGAACGGATTCCCCTCGCCCCAACCCTTCTCCCTCAGGGAGAGGGGCTTTCGGAAGCCTCTCCTTTAGGGGACGGGCAGGGTGAGGGGCATTATTACCTAGGCGAAACCCACGGCGTCCAAGTGTATTTCATTTACCAGCCGGATCGCGCCACCTCGCTGGACTTGGATGTGCTGGCACAACTGCCAGTCAAGCCCGGCAAACTGGTGATATACGCCGACCAATGCCTGCTGGGCGAGGAGTTCATGCGCCGCCATGGCATCCTCTTCAAGAAAATCCCCCGCGACATGACCCGCTTTTGAAACCCCACTCCCACGGGGGAGAGCGGCTTAAAGGCTTAACGAGGCCATACCATGGACTACCAAAATATAATCACCTTGTAACCCGTCAAGCGCCATGAAGTTATTGCTGGGTGAAAACCCCGCGCGCCGGATCGAAGGACGCCATTGTGCAAGCACTGGAGCAGGCGGGCAAAGCCTGCGTTGAAATCTACTAACCACGGCAAAATAGTATGGAACTCAACGATTACCAAGAAAAAGTCATCAACGACTTGCGCGAGTATGTCTGGCATTGGGGAAACTCAGGCGATGCCGCGCAAGCCTTCCAAGCTTACCGCGAAGGCCGGGGCTGGGTGAAACAGCCGACCGCCTATTATCCCGCGCTGTTCCAAGCCCCGGCGGTGTGCATTAAAGTTCCGACGGCGGGCGGCAAGACCTTCATCGCCATTAACGCGCTAAAAGAGATTTTCGACGGGCTGGGGCGGCGGCGCGGCGATTATCGGCTGGTGGTTTGGCTGGTGCCGTCTTTGTCCATCCTCGAACAGGTTGCCAAGGCTTTCAATGACCCCGGCCATGCCTACCGGGCCAAGCTATTGCAATTGTTTAGCCGCGTGACGGTGCTGCGCAAAGACGATTGCCTGACCGCCACCGGCTTCACGCCCGACGACGTGGCGGAAAACGTGACCATTGCCGTGTTGAGTTATGACAGCCTGCGGGCCAGGAATAAGGACGACCGCAAGATTTTCACTGATAACGGTCAAATGAAAGTCTTCACTGATGCCTTGGGGTTGGGGCAAGATTCACGGGTGGAAGGCGCAGACCCTAGCGCCTTGATTAACGTGTTCCACGCGCTTAATCCCGTGGTGATTGTGGATGAAAGCCATAACGCCAAGTCGGAATTGTCGCTGGAAATGCTGGCGAACCTGAATCCGGCTTTTGTGTTGGAACTGACCGCCACGCCGCGCCAATCCTCCAACATTATTAGTTTCACCGACGCCATGGCCTTGAAAAAGCGCCACATGGTCAAGCTGCCGGTCATTGTGCGCAAACTGGATGACCGGGATAAGGTCATTGCCCACGCCATCGATTTGCGCAACCGGCTGGAAGCGGAAGCCTTGGCGGAAATGGCAGAAGGCGGGGTTTATATCCGCCCGCTGGTGTTGGTGCAGGCGGAACCCAAGCATAAGGACGACAGCCATACCTTTGAGCGGATTCAAGCCGATTTGTTGGAACGCGGCATTCCCGCCGAACAGATCCGGCTGAAAACCGCCAACAAAGATGAATTAAAAGGTATTGATTTAGGCGTCGCGGATTGTCCGGTGCGTTATATCATCACGGTGAACGCGCTCAAGGAAGGCTGGGATTGTCCGTTCGCCTATATTCTGGCGACGGTGGCGGAACGTTCGTCCGTGGTGGACGTGGAGCAAATCCTAGGGCGCATCTTGCGCCAGCCGCATGTCCGCGAGCATGGGCGGGAAGCCTTGAACATGAGTTATGTGCTGACGTGTTCCGCACAATTCGGGCAGACCTTGGATAAGATTGTGGCGGGGTTGAACCGCGCCGGTTTTAGCCGCCACGATTGCCGGACACCGGACTGGCAAGAACCGCAAGCACCAGACCCTAGCCAACCCGCGCCGCCGGCCAAAAAGCCGTTGAGCGGAGAAACCTTGTCTTTATTCGGTAAGTCGCCCACGGACGGACAACAGGGAACGGCAACGCAGGCGGCAATCGTCTCTAGTGGCGCAACGACCGACGCCGCGACGCCAATGCTTTACCCGGCGCCTGCCGATAGTGCCGACGCCACGCTGCAATACGCCTATGCCGTGAACGAAGCGACCCAAGCCACTGTTGCAGGGTATACGCCCGGCCAACCCACGCAAGAGGAACAAGAGCATATGCACACGTTTGCCGTGAAACCGCGCTTTGTGGAGGAAATAAAGGCTTTGCGCCTGCCGCAGTTTTACCAGAAAACACCGCCAGGATTTGTGTTTGAGGAAGCCCAAGAAGGCGTTTTGTTGGCTAAAGAGGCCTTGCTCAAGGGTCTCAAGCTGGTTGACTGCGCCGTGAATGATCTGGTGTTTCCCGGCATGTCCGGCGATTTGCACAAGATCGACTTAAGCAATGTCGGCACCGATGAAAAGCCGGATTATGAGGTGATGAAAGTCGCCTTAAAAGCGGAGGAAGTCAGAAAATACCGGGATTTCTTTGCCAATGTGGGCCTTGCTGAGCATCGCAAAGGCTTGGCCGGTCTGGTGGCGGGTTGGGTGGGCAAAATGCCGCCGCTGTCCGAAGCCGACTTGCGGGCCTATATTGAAAAAATCATCGGCGGCCTAAGCCCCGCGCAGTTGCAGGATTGCTTAGAGCGGCAACAGGAATATCTGACTGTGATCCGCTTCGCCGCGAAACGCGAAATGCTGAAATGGGCAAGGCGGAGGTTTTCTGAATGGTTAGAGGTGGGCAAAATCACCGTGCAAGCCCATTACCACTTTCCCGATGTTGTTGCACCCGCCGTGACCGCGCCGCCGATTGAAAACAGCTTGTATATTCGTGAGGCTGCGGGCAACGGCCCGGAAAACCAATTCATCAATGACCTTGCCAATATGGAAAACGTTGTGTGGTGGCATCGCAATCTGGCGAAAGGGAAAACCGTAGGCGATTGGGATTTTTATTTGAATGGCGCGATTAACCATTACCCGGATTTCATCATCAAAACAACACGCGGGCGCATTGTCTTGGTTGAAATCAAAGGCGATGACCGCGACAACGCCGATTCTGCCGCTAAGATTGAATTAGGGCGAAAATGGCGGGAACAAGCCGGGGATGGCTACCGCTATATGATGGTCTTCGACCACAACCCGATGGAGGGCGCTTACACCCGTGAAAAGGCGCTTGAAGTATTGCGGCAGTTGTAAGCGCCGTAGCGCCGGCATCCCTGCCGGCCAAA
>JBJSYU010000641.1:0-13095 GCA_046089945.1 Candidatus Methylumidiphilus sp. | reverse complement strand
CCGCAAGCGCGGCCGCATGGACGAGGCGCTGGCGTTGGAGATTCTGCTGCCGGTGCTGGACGGGCTGGAGGAAGTCCACCGCACCGGCTTCCTGCACCGCGACATCAAGCCGCACAATCTGTATCTGGCGCAGTCCGGGCGCACCATCCTGCTGGACTTCGGCGCCGCCCGCCAAGCCATCGGCGAAAACAGCCGCAGCCGCTCGGTGATGCTGACGCCGGGCTACGCGCCGTTTGAGCAGTACCACCGGCGCGGCAACCAGGGCCCTTGGACGGATGTCTACGCCTGCGCGGCGGTGCTGTACCACATGGTGACGGGCGTCACGCCGCCGGAATCGACCGAGCGCATCGAGGAAGACAGCCTGATCGACCCCCGCGAGATCAATCCGAAGCTGTCGGCGGGCTTCGCCGAGACCTTGCTGCAAGGCTTGGCCCTGCAAGCCAAAGACCGCCCGCAGAGCGTCGCCGAGTTCCGCAATTTGCTGGCCAGCCCGGTGGGCGTGGCGGTGGGTGCGCCGGCCGGCGTTGAAACGGTCGTCATGCGGTCGGGTGCGGGGCCGGCCACGGACGAGACGACCACGCGGCGGGCAAGGGCTGCGCCGCCCGCCGCCCCGCCGCCGCCCGTTCCAGCGCCTGCGGCCCCGCGCAAATGGGATCTGCGCACCGGCACCGGGCTGGTGGTCTTGGCTGCGATCATCGCCAGCTATCCGCTGCTGGATCGTCTGGCGGACAAGCTGATGCGCCGGCTCGACGCGCCACCGCCGCAAATCAGGCAACTGCCTGCCGAATCCAGCCCGCAGGCCGAGGCCGGCGGCCTCCCGTCCATGATGCCGGAGGCACCCGTGGCCATCGCTAAGACGCCCGCGCCGTCGATCAACCCCACAGCCAACTGCCCATACTGCCCGAAAATGGTGTGGATCGCCGGCGGGGAGTTCTGGATGGGCGCGGAGGACGGCGACGGCTTGGCGCAGGCGGACGAACAACCCCGCCATCAAGTGCGCGTGGAGGATTTTCCGCTGGGCCAGTATGAAGTGACGCAAGGGCAGTGGCGGCAAGTGATGGGCGACAACCCGTCACTGTTCGCGGTGTGCGGCGACCACTGCCCGGTGGAAAACGTCAGCTGGAACGATGCGCAGGCATTCATCGAAAAGCTGAACCAACTGTCCGGGCTGCGCTGCCGGTTGCCGACCGAGGCGGAATGGGAATACGCCTGCCGCAGCGGCGGTCGCGAGCAGCGCTACTGCGGTGGGGACAACCCCGACTCGGTCGGTTGGCACGAGGCCAACGCCAAGGCGGCGCACCCGGTCGGCGCGAAATTGCCCAACGCCCTGGGGCTGTATGACATGAGCGGCAATGTCTCCGAGTGGACGTCCAGCCTGTACCAGCCCTACCCTTACCAAGGCGGCGATGGCCGCGAACAGCGGCTGGCCTCCGGGCAGGCGCGGGTGCTGCGCGGCGGCTTTTGGGGCTTGCCGCCGGAACGCAGTCGCGCCACGGCGCGCAATTCCAGCCTGCCTGATTTGCGCAATTTCGACTTGGGGCTGCGGCTGGTTTGCTTCCCCCCGATAGCTGGACAGTGACCCGCTTTGCCACCGCGCTGTTGACGCAGACGGGGTGCCGCGCCAGCAACGAAGACCGCGCCGGTTTCGCCATGGTGGGGGAGGTGGGCTGCTGGCTGGTGGCGGATGGACTGGGCGGGCATCGCCACGGCAACATCGCGGCGGAAACCGCGCTCTCCGCGATGCTCGACGCTTTCCGGGCCAAGCCGGAGGCCAGTCCGCAAACCCTGCGGGCGCTGCTGGCGGCGGGCCAGTCGGCGCTGCACATGCTGCAAGCCCGCCGCCCGGAACTGGCGCGCATGCGCACCACCGCCGTCGCGCTGCTGGCCGACGCCCGGCATGCCTGCTGGGCGCATGCGGGCGACAGCCGGCTGTACCTGTTCCGCGACGGCCGCATCTGCGCCCGCACCCGCGACCACAGCGTGGCGCAAACCCTGGTCAACCTCGGCGAACTGGACGAGGCGGCGCTGCGCCAAGACCCTGACCGCTCCAGGCTGCTGCGCGACTTGGGCGGGGCCGGGCCGGTGCGCGCCACTGTCACCGAAACGCCGACAATCCTGTCGGCGGGCGATGTGTTCCTGCTGTGTTCCGACGGCTTTTGGGAGCCGTTGCCAGAGCAGGCGATGGAAGCCGCGCTGACGCCGGCCATCGCACTGCCGGACTGGCTGGACACCCTCGCCGCCCAACTGACCGCCCGCGCCGACCCCAAGCAAGACAACTACACCGCGCTGGCCGTGCGCGTCCTTTGAGGCTAGCCGGCGGTCGCCAACTGAATCCCTTCCCAAGCCACCTGCGCCATCAACCGGATTTCCTCAGGCGTAATCACGTAAGGCGGCATGAAATACACCACATCGCCCAGCGGCCGCAGCAGCACCCCGCGTTCCAGCCCGTGGCGGTAAACCCGCAGGCCGCGCCGCTCACGCCCGTCGTAAGGCGTCCTGCCGCGTTTGTCCTTGGCCATTTCGATGGCGACGATCATGCCGGTCTGTCGCACCTCCGCGACATGCGGATGGTCGGCGAACGGCGCGGCGGCCTCGGCCAACACGCGGGACAGTTCCTGGTTGCGGCGCAGCGTGTTTTCCATCTCAAACAAGTCCAAGCTCGCCAGCGCCGCCGCGCAGGCCAAGGCGTTGCCGGTGTAGCTGTGCGAATGCAGGAACGCCTTGCCCTCGGCGTAGTCGGCGTAAAACGCCTGGTACACCGCCTCGCGCGTCAGCACGGCGGACAGCGGCAGGTAGCCGCCGGTCAAGCCTTTGGAAAGACAGAGAAAATCCGGCGTGATGCCGGCCTGCTCGCAGGCGAAGAAGGTGCCGGTGCGGCCAAAGCCGACGGCGATTTCGTCGGCAATCAGATGGACGCCGTAATGGTCGCAGGCCGTCCGCAGCAGGCTGAGATAGACCGGATCGTACATGCGCATGCCGCCGGCGCACTGCACCAGAGGCTCGACGATGACCGCGCAAATCTCATCGGAACGCTCGGCGAGGATGCGCTCCAAGTCGGCGAATTTGCGCGTTGAGCAAGCGGCCCAGGACTCGCCCGGCTCGCGCCCGTAGCAGTCCGGCGACGGCGCGCTGATGACTTCCAGCAGCAACGGCGCGTAGGTTTCCTTGTACAGCCCGACGCCGCCGACCGCCAGCGCCCCCAAGGTTTCGCCATGGTAGCCGTTGTCCAGCGCCAGGAAACGGGTCTTGCCGGTTCGCCCCCGGTTGCGCCAATAGTGGAAGCTCATCTTCAAGGCCACCTCCACCGCCGACGAACCGTTGTCGGCGTAAAAGCAGCGCGCCAGCCCCGGCGGGGCCAGCGCCAGCAGACGCTCGGCTAGTTCAACGGCCGGTGCGTGGGTGAAGCCGGCGAAAATGACATGCTCCAAGCTGTCCAACTGCCGGCGCAGCGCGGCGTTGATGTAGGGATGGGCGTGGCCGAACAGGTTCACCCACCAGGAACTGACCGCATCCAGGTAACGCTTACCGGCGTAGTCCTCCAGCCAGACCCCCTGCCCGCTTTTGATCGGGATGATGGGCTGGCGCTCGTGATCCTTCATTTGTGTGCAGGGATGCCAAAGCGCGATGAGGTCGCGCCCGGCCAGCGACAGATTGTCCATCAGCCTATCGCCAACACCGCCTTGCCGGTCATATGGCCGGTTTCGATCAGCGCATGCGCCTTCGCGGCGTCCGCCAACGGCAACACTGCGCCGACATGGATCTGCAAACGGCCATCGTCGATCCAGCGCCCGCACTGCTCCAACATATGCACCTGCAAGGCACGGGCGCCGTCGAGCTTGCGCAGCATTGGCGTGAGCATCAACTCAAAGCCGATGCGCAGATTGCGCATACGCGCCTCTTTCAGGTTGGCGTCGGCGACATCCAGCAAGGTGACAAGGGTGCCGAAATGCGCCGTGCATTCGACGCTGCTCTCAAACACCTCGCTGCCAACCGTGTCGAACACCACATCGGCGCCCTTGCCGCCAGTCAACTCATTGACAGCGGCGGCGAAATCAACTTCGTTGTGGTTGACGACCTCGTCTGCGCCTAAGCGCCTCGCCAGCGCGGCTTTTTCGTCGCTGCCCACCGTCGTGATGACCCGCGCGCCATGGATTTTCGCCAATTGGATGGCGACATGGCCGACGCCGCCGGCGCCGCCGTGGATCAGCACCGTGTGCGCCGCCTGCAAGCGCGCCCGGTCGTACAGCCCGCCCCACGCGGTAATCAGCACCAGCGGCCCGGCTGCGGCTTGCTCAAAGCCGAGGCTAGCGGGCATCGCCGCCGCCCAGCGCTCGTCCAGCACGTTGAACTCGGCGTAATTGCCCTGCTCCCCGCCCAGCCCGCCATGGCAAAACCACACCTTGTCGCCGACTTTGAACTTGCGGGCCTCGCCGCCGGTTTCGACGACCTCCCCGGCCCCGTCGCAGCCTAAAACCACCGGTAGGGCGTTTTCGTAAAACACGCCACGCTGGCGTAGCTTGGTGTCGATGGGGTTGACGCCGGCAGCATGCAGACGCACCTTGATCTGGGTCGGCGCGGTGATTGCCGGTTCGGCAATGTCGGAGGCCTGCAACACGTCGGGCGCGCCGGGTTGGGTCATCAGTATCGCTTTCATGGGTAAGCTCTTCTTAAAAAATTGCTGGCTTAGATGGGTGGCAGACGGGCATGGGCAGCTAAAGGCACCGTGGCGACCAAGCAGGGCGCGGCGGCGTCCGCCCATTGCCACTATGCATGGGCTAGAATGTCATGGCAATAGGCTTCAATGTCTCCTCAGGGCGTCAGTGCCAGGCCCACGTCGGCTGCCAAACGCTGCGCCACGCTCCCGGCCGCGGCATGGAGACGCCAAGCCGTCTAAGCGCGCGCCACGCCGCCCACAAAGGATCTTGGCATTCGCGTGATAGTATGCCCCTAGGCTAACACTGTTTGGGAGGAATGCGCATGGCAAGGTTTTTGCTCAAAAACAGCTTTGCTGGCGGCAGACGCATTCGGGTGTCTATTGCCCGAAACAAGCGCCCGGACGAAAATTCTTGCGCCTGTCAGAGATTACCTACCGGGCATCGATTTTCCATTGGCTAGGCGTGGGCAATCTGCTAAACACAACTCATGAAAAAGATATCTCAAGGCTTCAGCATCACCGAACTGATTGTCGCCATAGCGATTATGGGCATCGCGGTGTCTCTTGCCGCCCCCAATTTCCAGCGCCTGATCCAAGACGCGCGGGTAGCCACGCAAACCAACGAGTTTGTGGCGTTTCTCAGTTTCGCCCGCAGCGAAGCCATAAAGCGAGGGATGCGGGTCACCCTGTGCAAAGTGAACGCGGGCGACTTCACCCGCTGCGACACGTCCGGCAGTTGGAGCCAGGGGTGGATTGTTTTCGTCGATGGCGGCGACGCCTTCGCCAGCAGCCCCAGCACCTTCACGCCGAGCAGCGGGCTGATATTTAAGATGCACGAAAGCTTGGGGAATTTGACGCTGACCAGTGCGGACAGCATTTTGACCCGGTACGTTTCTTTTGAGCGCAACGGCTTGTTTCACCCCGAATCGTTCACGGGCGGCGCCTTCAAGCTCTGCCCCGGCGTCGCCGGCTTAAAAGGCCGAACCATCGCCATCAACTCGGTGGGCCGGGTGTCGGTCGGCGCGACGCCTGCGGACTGCCCATGAACAGTCCGCGAAAAGCCGCAGCCGGCTTCACGCTCATCGAAGTGCTGGTGGCGCTGTTCATTCTTGCCTTCGGCCTGCTGGGCATGGCCGGCCTACAGATGAAGGCGTTGAAATACAACCACGACGCCTACCTGCGCTCGCAGGCCACCCTGCTGGCGAACGACATCATCGACCGCATGCGGGTCAACCAGGCCGGGGTGACGGGCGGCAACTACAACAACCAGGCGGTGTCGGATTCCCCGCCCAATTGTTTTGGCAGCACCGCCAACTGCACATCGATAGAAATGGCGGCCTACGATCTGGCCGCGTGGAACGCCGCGATTGCCGCCCAACTGCCCGACGGGGAAGGCGCCGTCTGCATCGACAGCACGCCCACGCCGCCCACCCCGCCGATTCCACCCGATTGCGACGGCACGGGAACCGTCTACGCCATCACCATCTCGTGGTCGGAGCGCGAGGCCAATACGGACGCGGTCGTAAAATCTTTTGTCACCAGCTTTGAGCCATGAACACACGGGTAACCACGCAGTTCAGCCCCGCCCGCCGCCAGCAAGGCTTCTCGCTGGTCGAAGGCATGATCGCCCTGACGCTGGGGGTGGTGCTGCTGGCCGGCACGGGGCAGATTTACGCGCAGGTGCGGCAAGCCTACCGCGGGCAACTCGCCCAGTCGCGCATACAGGAAAACGCCCGCTACGCGCTGGAGCTGATCAGCCATGACTTGCGGCTGTCGGGTTATTTTGGCTGCAACTCGGCTTCCAAGGCGCTTCCTGCCCCTATTGCCAACAGCCCGCTGGCCGCCATGGCCGTCGTCAGCGGCGGTGACGACAACACGGGCGCGTTTGCCGACCCCAACCCGAAGCTGTCGGCCTCCCTGCCGGTGACGACAGACCCGCCCTCGACGCTGATCCTGGGCACCGACGCGGTCAGTGTGCAGTTTGGCGACTCCTGCGCCGGCAAAATTGACGCCGCGATGACTGGGCTGGACCCGACCGGGATCGTTTCCAGCCGCAACACCTGCGGCATCACGGCAGGGATGGCCTTGGTGATTGGCGACTGCGCCAAAACCGATGTGTTCAGGGCGATAACGACTGGACTGAACAGCCGTGGCACATTCGCGGCCGGCTATGCGGTCGGTGCGGAAATCATGCGGTTCCGCGCCTACACCTACTTCATCCAGGCCAACGCCAGCGGCCAGCCGTCGCTGTGGCGCTTTGACAACAACGCGGCCGGCGGCGCGAACAACCCGGTCGAATTGGTCGAGGGCATTGAAGACATGCAAGTGGCTTACGGGGTGGACAGCGGCACCGACGGTTCGGCCAACTATTACATGGACGCCGACGCTGTCGGCGCCAACTGGGCCAAGGTCGTGGCGGTGCGCGTCACCATCACCGCCCGCTCCCTAGAGGACAACCTGACCCTGGCGCCGGCCACTGTGACCTACAACGGCGCCAGCGTCACCGACCACAGCCTGCGGAAAAGCTTCACGGCGACGGTGGGGCTGCGGAACTTTTTGCTATGAGCCAGCCGATTATGCAAGCCAATCCAATCGACGGTCGACCCAGGCAACGCGGACTCGCCCTGTTCTTCGGCTTGATTTTTCTGCTCGTCACCACGTTGATCGGCATCACCGGCATGCGGGTGACCTCGCTGCAAGAAAGCATGACCGGCAACACCCGCGGCCACAGCCTCGCCTTGCAGGCGGCCGAGTCGGCGTTGCGGGAAGGCGAGAACCTGGTCAAGGCACAGGCGGGATCGCTGGCCTTTGCCGGCTGCACGAACGGCCTCTACGGGCCGGCCTGCGCACCTTTCCAATCGGCGGTGGGCAATTGCGCCGCGCCCTGCCCTTTGCAAATGGCCTACCTGCAAGACGAGTTTTGGAGCAGCAGCAACGCCGCAAACTACATCGTCTACCAAGCCACCAGCGACACGCTTTCGCTGGCGCAACTGGCGGCCCGGCCTCGCTTTGTCATAGAACAAATGTCAGACCCAGGCTTTTACCAGATCACCGCCTACGGCATGGGCGGCACGACCTCCGCAGTGACGATTCTGCAAACGACTTTCAGGCAATAACCCGAAACATTTCCGCCGGAGACAATCATGTATAGTCAGACCCAGACTTATAGGCTTTCCCGTGACGCCCTGGCAAAGCGCCTATTACTCTGTTTGCTGCTGCTGTCCTGCCGACTAAGCGCCGCAGATCCTGTGGCACAATCCCCGCTGTTCTTGGGGCAAGGCGGCACGCCCGTGGTCATGCTGGGCCTAGAGCGCGACCACAAGCTGTATTACGAGGCGTACAACGACGCCTCCGACCTCAATGGCGACGGTGTGCTGGATATCCGCTATAACCCGCAGCTCGACTATTACGGGTATTTCGACTCGCACAAATGCTATACCTATAGTTCGGGCTTGTTTACCCCGGCAGGCAAAACCACCAACAAGAAATGCACCGGTAGCCTAAGCGGCCAATGGAGCGGCGACCTGCTGAACTATCTGACCACCTCCCGCATGGACGCGCTGCGCCGGGTGTTGTACGGCGGCAGCCGCAGCACCGACTCGGCCACGGCGACCATCCTGGAGCGCTCCTTCATTCCGCAGGACGCGCATAGCTGGGGCAAGGAATACACCAGCACCGCCGTGGACGGCTACGACATCGCCGAATACGCGCCGCTTTCGCAGCCGACCACCGGCACCCGCCACGTGTTTGCCAACACCACGCTGTACGGCACCACCGACCCGCTGCTGCGGGTGCTGCAAAACAGCCAATACCGCGTTTGGGAATGGCTGTCAATTGAGCGCCCGGTGGCCGGTACGCAATGCGCCACCGGCAACAACAGCCGCAGCAATTGCGTGAGCGCCAGCACCCGCTATGAAGGCCACCCGAACAGCCAGGGCGACTTTGACGCGCTGGTCACGCAATTCGCCAATGCCAGCCACCGGCAAGGCTCCGGTGCGCCCAGCAATGGCCAGATCAACGGCAGCGGCAACCCTTATGGCAATAGCGATTATTACCTGAACATATTCACTGGCACTTTGAATGTCGCCAGTAGCGGGAGTTATACATTCGCGGTGGACGGCGACGATGCGGTAGAGGTGATTGTTGACGGCAATGTCGTCGCCAGTTGGTATGGTGGGCATGGCAATTGCAACTGCCAAAGCCATGCCGGCGTGGCCGTGAATTTGGCGACTGGGGCGCACTCGCTGGTATACAGGCATCAGGAAACGTCGGGGGGGGATAATTATTATCTCTACTGGAAAGGGCCGGATAGTAATAACAACTGGCAAATGGTGCCTGCAAATAAATTCTCCAGCCTAAACCAGACCACCTATGATGTGAACATCAGCGCATCGACACTGACCGATTATGTCGTGCGCGTCCAAGCCTGCGTCAGCGGCCTGCTGGAGGCGGAATGCCGGGGTTATCCGCTGAACAGCCCAACCAGCTACAAGCCGAGCGGCCTGCTGCAAGAATACGGCGAGCAAGACCGCATGGCGTTTGGCCTGATGACCGGGTCTTACACCAAAAACACCTCCGGCGGCGTGCTGCGCAAAAACATATCCTATCTGGCTAACGACCTGTATCCGGCCGACAAGGAGATCGACAAGACCACCGGCCAATTCACCAGTACCTTGGGCGTCATCAAATCCGTTGACAAACTAAAGATCGTAGGCTTTGGCAGCAGCTATTCCTACGACCAAAATTGCGGGGTTCCCGAAGTCAACGCGCCCTTGGCCGAGGGCCGCTGCCGCATGTGGGGCAACCCCACGGCGGAGATGATGTATGAGGGCTTGCGCTACTTCGCCGGCAAGACTTCGCCGACTTCGGGCTACTCCATCGCCAGCAGCGGCAACGACGACGCCACGCTGGGTTTGCCGCTGCCGACTTGGCAGAATCCGTACCGCGCCACCGCCGGCGGCTTCCCCAGTTGCTCCCGGCCATCGCAATTGGTCATCGGCGACATCAATCCCGGCTACGACACCGACCAGTTGCCGGGTGTAGACTTCAATTTCGGCGCCGGCATCGCCAGCGATGTAAGCAGCCCCGGCTTGGACTCGAAAACGCTCGCCGACACGGTTTGGGCGGGCGAATATGGCGCTTCCGCGACCAAGTCCCTGTTCATCGGCCAGTCCGGTTCGACTTATGATGGCGCCCCATCGCCAAAAAACGTCACGGGGTTTGGCAATATCCGCGGGCTTGCGCCGGAAGAGCCGACGCGGCAGGGCGGCTACTATTCCGCCAGCGTCGCGCTCTACGGCAAAACCACCGACTTGAACAGCGCCGCCGGCAACCAGAAGACCGACACTTTCAGCGTCGTGCTGGCCTCGCCGCTGCCGCATATCGAGTTTCCGATTGATGGCAAAGTGGTCTCTTTGGTGCCGTTCGGCAAGACCGTGGGCGGCTGCGGCTCGATTTCCAGATCCCAAGGCAGCTACCAGCCCACCAACACGATTGTCGATTTCTATGTGGACACTGTCGCCAACACCAACGCCAACAATATCAACGCCAGCATCAACGGTGGCCGGCCTTACGCCAAGTTCCGCATCAACTTTGAAGATTCGGAGTATGGATCAGACCACGACATGGACGCCATCACCGAGTATGTGCTGACGCTCAACGCCAGCGGCACATTGGATGTCGCGCTGACATCCAGCTACGCGGCCGGCAGTTGCATTCAGCACATGGGCTATGTGATATCCGGCACCACTGCCGACGGTATCTACTTGGAAGTCCGCGATCCCGACACGGCGGAAGCCAGCGATGTGGATTACTTCTTGGACACGCCAAACACGTCCAGCACCGCGCTGCCGACCACCCACTCGCGCACGTTCACGCCGGGAACCACCACGGCGGCGGCCTTCGTCGCCCATGACCCGCTGTGGTACGCGGCTAAATGGGGTGGATTCATCGACGCCAACAAAAACAACAAGCTGGACGCGGGAGAATGGGACACCGACAGCAACGGCTCACCTGACAACTACTTCCTGGTCACCGACGCCGGCAAGCTGAAAGAGCAGTTGGGCAAGGCGTTCCAAGAGATCGCCAAGCGCAACAGCTCGTCCTCCTCCGTCGCCACCAACTCGACCTCGGCGGGCACCGACACGCTGATCTACCAAGCCCGCTTCAACAGCGGTGACTGGAGCGGGCAGGTGCTGGCCTACCATGTCTGCACCGCCCAAGGCGGTGTGCGCAGCCATTGCGCAAGCGCCTTAGACCCGCTGGGAAGCACGGGCTTGCTGGCCTGGGACACAAGCACCGCCGGCAAGATTCCGGTCGCCGCCAGCCGCCACATTTACTCGTTCAACCCATTGGCCACTGGTGCCAGCAAAGGCATTGAGTTCCTCTGGCCCAGCCTCAACCCGCTGCAACAGCAGACGCTGGACAGTGCGAGCTACGCGGCGAGCGCGGCGTCCAGCCCGCTGCTGGATTACCTGCGCGGCGACCAAAGCAAGGAAACCACCAGCAGCGAGGGGACATACCGGCCCCGCAAATATGTCTTGGCGGATATCGTCAACTCCGACCCGCTGTTTGTCGGCACCTACAACTACGCCTATGAAACGCTGGCCGGGGCGGAAGGCAGCAGCTACTTGGCGTTCCGGGCCACCGACAGCTACAAAAACCGCCGCAAGATGCTGTACGTCGCCGCCAACGACGGCATGCTGCACGGCTTCGACGCCAGCACGAGCAGCGGCGGTGGCCGGGAGATATTCGCCTATCTGCCGAATACCGCGATTTCCCCGGAGCTAGTCACTTTGGCTGCTCCCGGCTACACCCATGCCTACTTCAATGACGGTTCGCCGCAAGTGGGCGACGCTTACTTCGGCGACGACAACGGCTTTAGCGGCTGGCACAGCGTCTTGGTCGGCGCCATGGGCGGCGCAGGCACCACCGCCATCGCCCAGCCGGCCGCAGGTGCCAGCCCAGCCGACTTGGCCACCGGCGTGGGCGGCAAAGGCGTGTACGCGCTGGATGTCACCAACCCGGACGCATTTGCCAACGCCGCCACCGGCGCCAGTAAAGTGCTGTGGGAATTCACCAGCCGCCAAGACGCGGATCTGGGCTACACCCTGCCGCAGCCCGCGATAGTCCGCCTGTACGACGGCCACTGGGGGGCCATCGTCGCCAACGGCTACAACAGCGCCAACGGCCATGCCATCCTGTTCATCCTCAACCTGCAAACCGGCGCCGTCATCAAGAAAATCGACACCTGCCCAAATCCTGTGCCGGCACCGACGCCCTCGCAATGCACCGGCAATGGCTTGAGCGGGCCGGTCGTGGTCGATGCGGACAACGACAAGATCGCTGACTACGTGTATGCCGGCGACTTGCACGGCAATCTGTGGAAGATCAGCCTCGCCAGCGGCAGCGCAGCCTCGTGGGGCGTCGCCTATGGCGGCGCGCCGCTGTTTGTCGCCAAGGATGCCACGCCCGCCGCCCAGCCGATCACCGCCAAGCCGCAAGCCGCCAAGGCAGCGGCAAGCGGGCAGACCAGCGGCTTCATGGTGTATTTCGGCACCGGCAAATATTACGCCGTGGGCGACAATATCCTGGCCACCACCCCGCAGACACAAACGTTTTACGGCATTTGGGATCGCTGCGACAAAACCAGCGCGGCCAATTGCGACGGCCGGGTCTCCGGGCGCGGCGTGTTGCAGCAGCAAAGCATCCTATACGAAGGCACTTCGGGTACGACTACGCTGGCAGACGGAACCACTGTGGCCCAGGACGCCCGCGTGACATCAAACTGCGCCGTGGCCTATGGCGACACGGCGGGGACTGACACCGTGTCCAGCCCCTGCACCAACACCGCCAACCGCAAAGGCTGGTATCTGGATCTGCTGCCGCCCACATTGGTCGCGCAGGGCGAGCAAGTGGTCAGCCCGGCTGTGCTGCGCGGAGGCCGGGCCATTTTCCCGACGCTGATCCCCTCCCCCGACCCTTGCACGTTTGGCGGCACAAGCTGGCTGATGGAACTGGATCAAGCCACAGGCGCGCGGCTTGCGGGCACGCCGTTTGACATCAACCGCAATGGCGCCGTCGATGCGAACGACAACATCGTCGCCAGCCTGCCCAACGGTGCCGGAGGCACGGGCGGTGGGACAGGCGGCAGCGGCGGAACAGGCGGCACCGGAGGGACGGGCGGATCAGGCGGTACAGGCGGCAGCGGCGGTACAGGCGGCGCCGGCGGGACGGGCGGATCAGGCGGCGGATCTTTGACCGACACGGTGACAGCCGCCTCAGGCATCAAATCCAAGGAGGGCATCATCAAAACCCCCTCCATCATCAGTTGCGGAACCGGCTTGGACTGCAAATATTCCAGCGGCACCAGCGGCAACCTGATGGATTTGGCGGAATCCGCCCCGGTCAGCTCGCCAGGGCGGCGGCTGTCTTGGCGGCAA
>JBJSYU010000640.1:0-2647 GCA_046089945.1 Candidatus Methylumidiphilus sp. | reverse complement strand
CTTTGAAGCTAGAAGATTTGGCGACGCTGGAATCTGCCGCGCAAGTGGCACAAACTCTGGGCATCCCGGTCAAAGCCGGAGACGGCTTGGGCAAAGTGCAGACGGAGATATTTGAGAAGACCGTCGAGCATCGCTTGGACGCCCCGACGTTCATTACGGAATACCCGGCGGAAGTCTCGCCTCTGGCCCGGCGCAACGACAACAACCCGTTTGTCACTGACCGTTTTGAGTTTTTTGTCGCCGGGCGCGAACTGGCCAACGGCTTTTCCGAGCTGAACGACCCGGAAGACCAGGCCGAGCGTTTCCGCAAGCAGGTGGAAGACAAGGACGCCGGCGACGAAGAGGCGATGCATTACGACTCTGACTACATCCGTGCGCTAGAATATGGCTTGCCGCCGACGGCGGGCGAGGGCATCGGCATCGACCGGCTGGTGATGTTCCTGACCGACTCGCCGTCCATCCGCGATGTCATCCTCTTTCCGCAGATGCGTCCAGAGGCTTGACGGCAAGTCCGCCAGCCCAATACGATGGACGCCAACGCGCAGGAGTATACACTGGACGGTGGCCTAGCGGCTTTTCGGTACATTGCTATATTAGGATAATAAAATAGAGGTTATGGTTATGGGCATACTCGACGATCTGAAACGGCAAGCCGACAATGCGCGGCTGGAAAAAGACTTGCAAGAGTTTCTGCAACAGCAATCGGATCGGGTGTATCGCGATAGTCTACGGCCTTGCATGGTGAAGATACACTTTTTTCTGCTGGAGCTGGTCAAACAGTTGCAGACGGTGACGTGGTCGGTCAAGACTAAATTTTATTATCCGGGCATAGGCTGGGTGGATGGCCTAGAGCAGAAAAACTATGACGTGGCCGTCGATAACCCGCGTGACCCCAAGAGGATAGTTTTCTGCTTCGACTGTGAAGCCACGGAAGAAAAGCGCTATACGCTAACCAAAATCGGCGGCGACGAGGCGATGCAGTTTCTCAAATCCAACCATGTGCAGTTTAACAGTTGGGCGATACAGGAAGGTGCGCGCCAGCCGGCCGGCCTTGTCATCCAGGCGCAGTTGCGCTTGCCGGTCAGCGTGGCCTTCGATGTTGATATCGACAGTGTGGGTATCCGCGTGGTGACGCGGAATCTTGAAAGCCACTTGGAAAAAACTGTCGTAGTGCCGCATAAAAACCTAGACGACCAGTGGCTAGACCAGTTTGGCCGCTATATCCTGCGCAAAGACGCCAGCTTTGGAAAGCTGAATATTTCGGAGGAGGAACTCGCCCGCATCCGCAGCCTAGTGGAAAGTGAGCGCAAGCGTACCGAGCAATTGAATGGCAAATCCAATGAAAACGGTTTGCTGCCGAAGCTGCGCAAGATATTCAGCGGCAAGCCAGACCGTTGAGTGTTCCATCGCCATTTAATCCCTCCTGATAAATTCCCAAGCCGCCTTTTACGTTAGCTCTTGATCCAAGACGGCGGCTGGACATCAGGCTATTCTTCGTCAAGCGCAAAAATCTCCTGCAAATCCACTGCTTCCTCGCCCAATACCTGCAAAATTAAAGATTCATCCGGGCCGTACACTTCGCCCACGCCATACTGCCCTTGCCCATCCAGTCGGTATAGCAGGGCGTACATTTCCAGCGGGTCTAGCACCAGATATTCTGTAACCCCTGCGCGTTGATAGAGCGCTTTTTTCTCGCGCAAGTCTTTGCGCGAGGTTGAAGGCGAGAGGATTTCAACGACAAAATCCGGTGCGCCTTGGATGTTTTGCGGGGTGATTTTCGAGCGGTCGCACACCACGAAGGCATCGGGCTGCACGACATCCCTATCCGACAAGACCACGTCCACTGCGGCAATAAACGGCTTGCAGGGTTTGCCTTTTAGGCGGTTGCGCAATATCGCATAGACGTTGGCTCCAATTTCGTGGTGCCTTACCGTCGGGGCAGGCGACATATTGTAAGCGACGCCATCGATCAGTTCCCAGCGTTCGCCGTCGTCCCAGCTCATATAGTCGGCAACGGTGTAATGCTCAGTTTTGGGTTTGGGTACGGAGTTCATAAGTTCATCCTCAGGATTGTGGCTTTACAGTGTACACGAAACCAGCGCTCAGCCCGCATGCAATAGCTCTCGTGTCAATCCGTCCTCGGCAATGCGTCCGTCTTTGATGCGGATCATGCGCTTGGAATACAGGGCAATGTCGGGTTCGTGGGTCACGAGGACGATACTAATGCCCTGGCCGGTGTTGAGTTCGCTGAACAAGGCCATGATGTCTTCGCTGGTCTGGGTGTCGAGGTTGCCGGTGGGTTCGTCGGCGAGGATCAGCTTAGGGTCGCTGACCAGGGCGCGGGCGATGGCGACGCGCTGCTGCTGGCCGCCGGACAATTGGCTGGGCAGGCGGTCGCCGTAGCCGTCGAGGCCGACGCGCGCCAGCATTTTGGACGCCCGCGCCCGGCGTTCGGCGCGGCCGGCGCCGGCGTAAAGCAAGGGCAGGGCGATGTTGTCGCGGATGCTGATGCGCGGCAGCAGGTTGAAGCCTTGGAAAACGAAACCCAGCGTGCGGTTGCGCAAGACCGCCAGCGCATCCTTGTCGAGATGCGCGACATTGCGCCCGGCCAGGTAATAGTCGCCGCAAGTCGGCGTATCGAGGCAGC
>JBJSYU010000639.1:0-4895 GCA_046089945.1 Candidatus Methylumidiphilus sp. | reverse complement strand
ACTTGCCGTTCCCGGTGGCCGATGTCGAGATACTGAACCCGTATAACGACAAGGAGTTTCTCAGCGACAAGCTGAATATCGTCGATGTCAAAGCCCGCGACAAAACCGGACGGGTGTTCCAAGTCGAAATCCAATTGCTGTCCCACCGCCATTTGTTGGAACGCATGGCATATACTTGGTGCGACATTTACAGCCAGCAATTGCAAAGCGGCCAAAGCTACAGCACATTGCGGCCGGTTTACAGCATTTGGCTGTTGGCGGAAAATCTGCTGCCGGAATCGGCGGAATACGCCCACGAATACCGCCTGCGCGACCGCAACGGCCAGAGCTTGGGCGATGCCGGCAGCATTTATTTGCTGGAACTGCACAAGTTTGCCGCCGAGCGGATAGAATCCGAACAACACCGCTGGCTAAAGTTTTTCAAAGAAGGCGGGCAACTCGACGACGCCAACCTGCCAGACTGGATGAACACCAACGAAATGAGGCAAGCCATGAACACCTTAAAACTGTTTTCCGAAAAAGAACGCGACTACCACGCCTATCAAGCCCGGCAAAACTTCCTGCGCGAGCAACAGACCATCCAAGAGGAAATGGAGCAGATGCAGCGTGATAAAGAGCAAGCCGAACAGCAGGCCGAACGCTATCGCCTGGAAAGCCAAGCCGCGCAAGCCGAGATTGAGCGGCTCAAGGCGCTGCTGGCGAATCTCGGCCAAACGCCTTAAGCAAGCCCTGATTCTGAATTAAGTCTTTAGCTCCCTCCCCCTCGCAGGGGGAGGGTTGGGGTGAGGGTCTTAGAAACCAATCGTTTGCCCCTCACCCTAACCCTCTCCCCACAGGGCGAGGGGACGTAGCGGTGGCCCGGCATCGCCATGTTGCTTTTCGGTTAAAATGAAGCCATCCGCGCCGCCGGCGCTTTAAGGTTTGCTTACAGAGGTAGATTGGGATGGCTGTGTTCACCAGTTTGTTGCATGTCGAATGCCCCACCGAGCTTGAATGCGATGCCGCCAGCGGCCGCAGTCCGGCGTTTCAGGTGATTTTTTGCGCCGACGGGGAAATTCCGTTCCCGCAGGTCATCATCCACGGCCAGGGCATGCAAAAGCTCATCAACGGCGAGTCCATCCGCCTGAAAGGCCATGTCGCCGGCGAATGGGCGTATGTCGCGCACGTCCCGGCCGGCCTGCTGGGGGCGGGCGTGGTCAGCGTCCAGGTCGAGGGTTGCCGCAAGGCCGACATCGGCCAAGCCGGCGGCGGCGACTGGATCAAGGTCTACCACCGCCTGCAACTGGGTTCGTCGGTGGCGCGCGTCAAAACCCAGCAGCACCGGCTGGTCGGCGGCGTGAAGATTTACTTCGGCATCCACAAGCACATGCACCAGCCGTATTACAACACCACCGACCGCTATTACTGGGACGGCGAGAAAGACAGCATCTTCGGCTCGCGCGGCGGCAACTACACCGACTTTGTGCCGACGGCGGTGCGCCAATACATCGCCGGCGGCTTGCCGCATGCGGGCATGTCCAGCAGTTGGAGCGGCTCGCTGATTGAGCAGTTGGAGCGCTGTTCGGTGGAAGGCTTGTGCGGCGGGCGTTTCATCGGCTGGAACTCGGAACTGCGCGCCATCGCCCAGGCCAAGACCGAGTTGGGCAATCCGCGCCTGTCGTTTTCCGGCTTCGGCTTTTTCCATCCGTTGATGCCGCTGATTCCGGCCCGCGACATCGTCCGCCAAATCGCGTGGCACCGGGGCATCATCCGCTCCGCCTTCGGGGCCGAAGCCTCAAACGTGCTGTTTCCGCCGGAGACGGCGTTCCATGTGCGGATGATCCCGGCCTTGGTCGAGGCCGGCGTGAAGGCGGTGATTTACGACTCGATCCACCGTTTCCGCGCCTGCGAGTATTACCCCTACGCCGGCATGGGCGAGGGCATGCTGCCGCCCAATCCCGCCGAGCAGACCAACCCTGCCGTGCATGACTGGCTCAAGCTGCACAACATCTGGGCCGGGTCGAAGATTTCGCCCTCGCTGCTGCGCCCGGAATATGTCGTCTACGAAGACCCCGACGGCGAGCGCCACCAGATCATCGCCGTGCCGGCTGAGCGTTACATCGGCAACGAAGACGCGCGCGGCGGCTTCGGTGCGCTGCAATACCCGGCGGTGCTGAGCCAAGTCTATGAGCAAGTGGTGGAAACCGACAGCTTCGACCCGCGCCATCCGCCGTTTTTCCTGCTGCACTCCGACGGCGACAACCACGGCGGCGGGGCGGACAGCTATTACAAGGACAACACCCGCCGCTTGGTGGAATGGCTGAAAGAAGACCCGCGCTTTGAACTGACCACGGTCGAAGACTATCTGCAACGCTTCCCGCCCGACCCCGCCCATGCCGTGCATATCGAACCGGGTTCCTGGGCCGGGGCGGACAACGGCGACCCGCAGTTCATGAAGTGGTTCAGCCGCTACGACCAGCCGTATTCGCCGGATTTGAACTCTTGGGCGGTGTTGACCGCATTCCAGAATTTTGTGCATAGCCTGGAAGACGCCAACCCCAACCATCCGCAGTTGGGCGACGCGCTGCGCCTGCTGTTGACGGCAGAAACCAGTTGTTACTGGTATTGGACGGGGCAGGAGGTGTGGGACGCGCAAGTGACGAACGCCGCCAACAAAGCCTATGCCGAATTGGGCGATGCCATCCGCGGCTTGGCCGAGATTGGCCACGACCGCACCGGGCCGACGATCTTTGCGCCGTGGGTGACGCCGGAAAATCCGGGCGGGCAGAAATGGGGGCAGGGCGGTTTGACGGGTGCGCCGCGTGAGGCGGTGGCGCACACCTTTGCCTACGACGTGTCCGGGCTGAAATCCGTGACCTTGGTGCTGCGCTCGGCGGCGGGCGAAACCCGCCAAGCCATGCGCAGCCATGGCCCATATCCCTCGCGGACTGGCGCGGCTGTCACCGCCGAATACTTCACCGCCGACCTGCCGGTGGGCGCGGGCGATGTGCGTTATTTCATCGAAGCGGAAGATTTGCGCGGCAATGTCAGCCGCAGTGCATTGGAGCGCATATACCTGGTTTGAACCGGGAGGCGGGATACCCGCAAGGAAGCTCTGATTAAGTCTCTACTCCCTCCCCCTCGCAGGGGGAGGGTTGGGGTGAGGGTCTTAAAATTTAATCGTTCCGCCGTTTTCTTACCGAACGACAAGGCTGTCCATCCTTGCAATCTTTTCAGTTTGGAGAAATCAACATGTTTGGCGTAGACCGCATATTTTCTGAGCGCAATGGCGCAACGGGCTTAGTGGAGTGGTTTTTCATGGCGCGTGAAGGGATATTCGGGCCATACCCCAGCAAGGAGTTGTCCACCGCGCGCATGCATGAGTTTACCGCAAAATGCCGGGCGGCTAATGATGATGGCGGGCGCAGCCTGAAATCTCAACGCAATGGGGCGATTGAGTCCAACAAAAGGAAACATGGCCTATCCGGGGCTGACCGCATATTCTTCCAGCGCAATACTGCGTCCGGCGCCCTTGAATGGTTTTTCATGGCGCGCGAAGGCATATTCGGGCCATACCCCAGCAAAGCCCTGTCAACCACGCGGATGCAGGAATTTGCCGCCAAATGCCAAGCCGCCAACGATGACGGCGGGCGTAGCCTGAAGGAGCGGGCCGCTAAACTGTCGCTCGAATCCAAAAGCAGCGGCCATGGAACGGCGCAATTCTTTGACCCGGATAAGCGCAAGAAAGGCAAAGAAATCTAGGCACGGATTATTGCTGGGCCTGGATTTTCACTTCCATGTAATACAGCGCATCGTTGATATCTTGATTGGATAATTGGGCATGCCCGCCTTTGGCGGGCATCCCTAAAAAGCCGCTTCTGGCGTGGTCGCTGAATATGGATGCCCATTGTGGGCTGCGCACATTCCAATCCCCGTCTTCGTCCAACTGCGGCGCGTCGCTGTCCGCATTCAAATGGCATTCCGCGCAAAAACTGTCAAAGATGCGCCCGCCCTTGGCAAAATCCGGCTTCTGTCCCGTTGGCGCCTTTGCCCCAGAGCATCCGGCCAAAACGGCCAATCCAAACAGCAACAGCAACCCCCGCAATCGTATCTTCATGCCTCAATTCCCCTGGTGTTGAGATAATAAGGTTGTCATGCCGCCAGCATGTCCGCCGCCAGCCGGGCTAGTTTGGCCGAGCCGCCGCCCTCGCCCAACAGCGCCTTCACTTGCGACAAATCCTGCCGGATGCGTTCGGCATACGGCGGGTCTTCGATAATCCTGCTGATTTCCCCGGCAATCGTGTCGGCGTTGGCTTCGTGTTGGATAAACTCGCGGACAATGCTTCGGCCTGCCAATATGTTCGGCAGGCCAATAAACTTGATGCTAATCAGCCAACGGCCCAGCCAATACGTCACCGGCGCGACCTTATAGATAATTGCCATCGGCACACCTGCCAGCGCCACTTCCAAAGTCGCCGTCCCCGATACGGTAATCACCGCATCGCAGCATTGCAGCACATCATAATTGCGGCCTTGCACGGTTTGAATGGGAATAGGGCAGGCATCCAGATAAGGCTTTAATGCCGAATCGGCGACTGATGAAGCTTGATTCAGGACAAAGCGGGCATGTGGAAACCGCTGTGCCAAGACTTCCACAGACTGCAAAATCACCGGCAACAGCCGCTTGATTTCATTGGCGCGGCTACCCGGCAATAAGCCAATCACTGGCGCACCGCCGTCCAAACCAAGGATGTCGGCAACGCAGACTGCTCAGCGCCGAAATATTCCAGAATCTGCGCACCCTCAATCATATAAAATACAGATTTTATGACCAATCAACAGGTCATATCATGCTGGCGCTTGCCATGTCAATCGTTATTCGGAGAATGGTAGAAACGACGTTGTGTGCGGGTTGC